>JBBWVR010000001.1:0-7711 GCA_050256315.1 Gammaproteobacteria bacterium
CCGTCTCGTCAGCGTAGTCGCTGCGGACTGTCTGGTCGACCGCACGGTTTCTACCGTAAATTTGGTTTGGCCAAATCACAATTGAGAGACCGCACTATGAATGGTGAAGTCCCTGGTTTATCTAAAGCAAGTTGGTAGGAGAAATAATATGAGTATGTCTGATCCGATTTCTGATATGTTGACACGCATCCGCAATGCGCATGCAGTTAAAAAGCCAACAGTATCTATGCCTGCGGCAAAATTAAAGTCTGCTATTGCAACTGTATTACAAGATGAAGGCTATATTACTTCATTTGCTGTAGACGGTGACACTGCAGCAACCAAAACATTAACACTTACTTTAAAGTATTTTGATGATAAGCCTGTTATTGATTCATTGGCTAGAATTTCTAAACCAAGTCTACGCGTTTATGTTGGTAAAAACGACATTCCTAACGTTATGAATGGTTTGGGTATCGTTATTATTTCAACACCAAACGGCGTTATGACTGGCCAATCGGCTAAAGCTCAGAGCGTTGGTGGCGAATTATTGTGCAGTATTTGTTAATAGGGAGATAAGTATGTCAAGAGTCGCAAAATCACCTATCACAATACCTTCTGGTGTTGAAGTGTCACAGAATGCTGACATTTTAACGGTTAAAGGCAAGTTAGGCGAAATGAGCATGAGTGTTCATTCAAGTGTTGTTATTACTAATACTGATAACGTATTAACTTTTGCTACGGCAGAAGTGAGCAAAAAAGAAACTAAAGGCGCATGGGCTCAAGCAGGTACTGCTAGAGCAAATACAGCGAACTTTATTCAGGGCGTTTCTGAAGGCTGGGAAAAGAAATTAACACTGATTGGTGTTGGTTACCGTGCAAAAGCAGCAGGCAAGGTTTTGAACCTTACTTTAGGTTTTTCACATCCAGTTAACTACACGTTGCCTGAAGGCATTACAGCTGAGACACCTTCACAAACAGAAGTGATTGTTAAAGGTATCGACAAGCAAAAAGTTGGACAAGCTGCTGCAGAAATTAGAGCGTTCCGTCCGCCAGAGCCCTACAAAGGCAAAGGTGTTCGCTACACTAACGAGCATGTTGTTCGTAAAGACGCTAAGAAGAAATAATTGATTAAGGGTATTTAGATGAAACTTTCTAAAAAACAAGCTCGCATAAGAAGAGCAACTAAATTTAGAGCAAAACATGCCGAGAGAGGTGTAGAGCGTTTATGCGTTTACAAATCTTCACAGCATATCTATGCGCAGATTATTAGTGGCTGCGGCACGAAGACATTGGCTTCTGCTTCTACCATTACTGCTAAGATGAAAAATGGTGGCAATGTTGAAGCTGCTACTAAAATTGGCAATTTAATTGCAAAAGCAGCTTTGAAAGCTAAAGTTTCTAAAGTTGCGTTTGATCGCTCAGGTTTTAAATATCATGGTCGCGTTAAAGCCCTTGCTGATGCAGCAAGAGATGGCGGACTGGATTTTTAATAAATAGTATTTATACAGGTTTATACAATGGCTGAAAATAATAGAAAAAATTATAACGAAGAAAGCGAATTCATTGAAAAATTGGTGAACATTCGTCGTGTTGTTAAAGTAGTAAAGGGCGGTCGAATTTTCGGTTTTTCTGCTTTAGTTGTTGTGGGTGACGGTAACGGTAAAATTGGTTACGGTACCGGTAAAGCACGTGAAGTGCCTGCCGCAATCCAAAAAGCAATGGATAAAGCAAGAAAGACTATGAAGTCTGTTCCTCTAATTAACGGTACGCTTCATTACCCAATCACTTCATGTGTTGGTGCTGCTAAAGTTTACATGCAGCCAGCGTCTGATGGTACTGGTGTTATTGCTGGCGGTCCAATGCGTAGTGTTTTGGAGGCTGTTGGTGTACACAACATCTTAGCTAAATGTAATGGCACACGTAATCCAATCAGTGTTGTTAGAGCGACGATTGAAGGCCTTACTAACATGTCATCACCTGCAACTGTTGCTGCTAAGCGCGGCAAAACTGTAGAACAAATTACTGGGAAAGCATAATGGCTGAAGAAAAGGTAGATAAAAAAGCAGCGCCAAAAAAAGTGACTGCAACTAAAGCACCTGCTAAAAAAGTAGAAGCTAAAGCTGCTCCTAAGAAAGCATCTGCTAAAAAAGCTGCTCCTAAGAAAGCGACAGTACGTGTAACGTTAGTAAAAAGTTTTCACGGTCGCCTTCCTAGGCATCGTGCAACAGTGACTGGTCTTGGCTTAAAGCGCATCAATCACACAGTAGAATTAGAAGACACACCATGCATTAGAGGCATGATCAACAAAGTGTCTTACTTGTTAAAAGTAGAGGATTAGAGAATGAATCTTAATACATTAAAGCCTGCAGAAGGCGAGAAAACCTCAAGAAAACGTGTCGGTCGCGGCATCGGTTCTGGTATGGGTAAAACTTGTGGCCGTGGTCACAAAGGGCAGAAGTCTCGTTCTGGTGGTTCTACTAAAATCGGTTTTGAAGGTGGTCAGATGCCCCTACAAAGAAGATTGCCTAAAGTTGGTTTTACTTCACGCGTTTCAAGAATCACTTCGCAAGTTACTTTGTCACAATTAGACAAACTTAGCGAAACAGATATCAATATTGATGTTTTGAAGCTACACAACCTAGTAACTAAGAACATCTTAAGAGTTAAAGTCATGTTGTCTGGTGAAATTAATCGTGCGATTAACATCAGCGGTATCAGAGCAACTAAGGGTGCGAAAGCGGCCATTGAAGCAGCTAAAGGAACTATTAGCGAGTAATGAAATGAGCCAATCTCGATTAGGACTTAGTGAAGATTTAGTAAAACGCATCCTCTATTTATTGGGTGCGTTAATCGTTTTCAGACTTGGAACACATATTGTGATTCCATTTATTTCGCAAGACGCATTAGCTTCACTTGTCGATGACAACAGAACAGGTATCCTGGGCATGATGAACATGTTCTCGGGCGGTGCTTTAGAGCGCTTGTCTATCTTCACCCTGGGCATCATGCCATATATTTCTTCATCTATCATCATGAATTTGATGACTTCTGTGGTTCCTCATTTTGAGCAACTAAAGAAAGAAGGTGATCGAGGTCGTCGCAAGATCACTCAATACACGCGTATAGGTACTATTTTCTTGGCAGTATTCCAATCTTATGGTATTTCTATTGCCCTGCAATCGCAATCTGGTGGCGGTTTTGATTTGGTAACCAATCCAGGCTTAACGTTCAGTTTTGTTACCGTGGTGACATTGACAACAGGCACATTATTTTTGATGTGGCTCGGCGAGCAAATTAGTGAAAAAGGTATTGGTAACGGTATTTCGATGATTATTTTCGCGGGCATCGTTTCCGGCTTGCCGGCTTCGTTTGGCAATACGCTAAGCATGGTTGGTACCGGTGAATTAAGTGTCTTTGCAGTTGTTGTAATCCTCCTTATGGCAGTATTGGTGATGGCTTTCGTGGTCTTCATGGAGCGCGGACAGCGACGTATTACTGTTAATTACGCCAAGCGTCAGCAAGGCCGTAAAATGATGGGCGGACAGAGCTCTTACTTGCCACTGAAAATCAACATGGCGGGTGTGATTCCACCAATTTTTGCATCGAGTATTATTCTTTTTCCATCAACACTAGGCAGTTGGTTCTCACAAACTGAGGGTTTGGGCTGGTTGGCAAACATTACTGCAGCTATCTCTCCAGGACAGCCTTTGTATATTGCTTTTTATGGTACGGCGATTGTATTCTTTACATTCTTCTATACAGCATTAACATTTGATGCCAAAGATACAGCTGATAACCTGCGCAAGTCTGGTGGTTTTATCCCAGGCATTCGTCCGGGCCCACAATCGGCAGAATACATTGACAGCGTAGCATCAAGATTGACAGCGGTTGGTGCGGTCTATATTACGGCAGTCTGTTTATTGCCAGAATTTCTAATTTTGTACTGGAGTGTGCCTTTCTACTTTGGCGGTACCAGTCTTTTAATCATCGTTGTTGTGGTGATGGATTTTATCGCGCAAGCGCAATCTCATATGATGTCAAATCAGTATGAGGGGCTCATGCGTAAAGCGAACTTAAAGTAAGGAAACATTATGAAAGTAAGAGCATCAGTTAAGAAAATGTGTAAAGAATGTAAAATAATCAAGCGTCACGGTGTCGTTCGTGTAATTTGTAAAGAGCCTCGTCACAAACAGAGACAAGGATAATTACATTGACAAGGATTGATCAACAACGTAAAATTGCACGTTTTTTTCAGTTTAATAACTTGAGTGAAATTAATCACTCAATAATTGTATTTAAAGGGATATAGGTAGAGTTTATGGCACGTATTGCGGGAATCAACATTCCAACACATAAGCATATTGTAATTGGCCTTCAGTCAATTTTCGGTATTGGCGAAACAAGAGCAAAGCAAATTTGCGAAACACTTAAGTTGGATCCAACTACTAAGGTTTCTGCATTGACAGAAGGTGAATTGGAAGAGATTCGTAGTGTGATTTCACAATTTCAGGTTGAAGGTGAGTTGCGTCGTGAAGTAGCAATGAACATTAAGCGCTTGAGAGACTTAGGTTGCTACCGTGGTATTCGCCATAGAAAATCACTTCCTTTGCGCGGTCAAAGAACTAAAACCAACGCTAGAACTCGCAAGGGTCCTCGTCGTTTAATTAAATAATTAGGACAGATAGTTATGGCTAAGGCACAAACAACTAAGAAGAAGTCTAAGAAGATTGTTTCTGACGGTATCGCGCACATTCACGCGACATTTAACAACACAATTGTGATGATCACTGATCGTCATGGTAATGCACTTTGTTGGGCAACTTCAGGCGGGTCAGGTTTTAGAGGTTCAAGAAAATCAACGCCTTTCGCGGCACAAGTTGCTGCTGGAAGTTGTGGTGAGAAAGCTCAAGCAATGGGCATGAAAAATCTTGAAGTTCGTGTTAAAGGTCCTGGTCCAGGTAGAGATTCAGCGATTCGTGGTTTGAACGCACAGGGTTTGAAAATTCAATCAATTACAGATGTGACGCCTATTCCACACAATGGTTGTCGTCCTTCTAAGAAACGTAGAGTTTAAGGATAAATTATGGCAAGATATACGGGTCCTACATGTAAGCTAGCACGTCGTGAAGGCGTTGACTTGGAGCTTAAGAGTGGCGTTAGATCGCTTGATTCAAAGTGTAAATTAACACAACTTCCTGGTATGCACGGTGCAACTGCACGTCGTCAGAAAAGTACCGAGTACGGTTTACAAATGCGTGAAAAGCAAAAAGTTAAACGTATTTACGGGCTCCTAGAGAAGCAGTTCCGTCTTTACTACAAAAAAGCAAGTTCAAAGAAAGGTTCAACAGGCGAAAACCTATTGTCATTCCTTGAGTGTCGTCTTGACAACGTTGTGTACCGCATGGGTTTCGCTGCAACACGGGCAGAAGCAAGACAATTGGTTTCACATAAGTCTATTCTGGTTAACGGAAAATTAGTTAATATTCCTTCTTACCAAGTTAGCGCTAATGATGAAATTTCAATAAGAGAGAAAGCTAAAAAACAAAGTCGCATTCAATTAGCGGTTGAGCTATCAGAGCAGCACGGTGTTGCGGAGTGGGTTGATGTTGACAATAAAGCGTTAAAAGGTGTTTTCAAGAATGTTCCTGCACGTGATGATCTTTCATCTGATATCGCAGAACATTTAATCGTCGAATTGTATTCTAAATAGGAATTGAGTATGCAAGGTATTGCAAGAGATTTTTTAAAGCCAAAATTAATCGATTCAATTGAATTGAGTCAAAATGAATATCGTGTTGTTCTTGAGCCGCTTGAGCGTGGTTTTGGGCACACACTAGGCAATGCCCTAAGAAGAACGTTATTGTCTTCTATGGTGGGTTCTGCCGTTACTGAAGTTGCCATTGATGGCGTTATGCATGAATTCTCTTCAATTGAAGGTGTGCAGGAAGACGTCCTTGATATCCTTCTTAACCTGAAAGAAGCTGCAGTATCGCTCAACGCGACTGATAGCGCAACAGTTGTTATCGAGAAGACTGGCCCATGTAACGTGACTGTTGCTGACATTGAAGAAAATGCTTCAGACGTCAGTGTTTTTAATCCTGAAAAAGTAATTGCCACTGTTAATTCTGGTGGAAAAATCAGACTGACTTTGCAGATTGGCACCGGTACAGGTTACGACGTTGCTGTTGCTCGTGAAATCGAGACAGAAACAATTGGCAGCATGCAACTAGACGCAAGCTTTTCACCTATTAAGCGTGTTAGTTTTACTGTGGAATCAGCGCGCGTTGAGCAAAAAGTAAACTTAGACAGATTAAACATCATAATTGAGACAAACGGTTCTGTAAGTGCAGAAGAAGCAGTGAAACGTGCTGCGACTATCTTGCAAGACCAGCTATCTTCATTTGTTGAACTTGAGCCTGTTGAAGAAGAAGAGCCACAACCAACTTCTGAGGACTTCCCGCCAATGTACTTATCAGCGGTAGACGAGTTAGAGCTAACTGTGCGTTCAGCAAATTGCTTGAAAGCCGAGCAAATTTACTACATTGGTGACTTGATCCAAAAATCTGAGCCAGATTTGTTGAGAACACCAAACCTAGGTCGTAAATCACTTAACGAAATTAAAGAAGTATTAACTGAAAAAGGATTGGAGCTCGGTACACAAATCGAGAACTGGCCACCAGTTGATCTTATGAATGAATAAGACATAGGACATAGGATAAAGAAATGAGACATAGAAAGTCAGGTAGACAACTAAATCGTAATTCATCGCACCGTAAAGCGATGTTCAAGAACATGGCAAACTCGCTGTTCTTGCATGAAACTATTAGAACAACATTGCCTAAGGCGAAAGAGCTTCGTCGCGTGGTTGAGCCGTTAATTACTAAAGCGAAGACTGATAGTGTTGCAAACCGTCGTAATGCATTCGCGAGGTTACGTGACGATGCCATGGTTGCAAAGTTATTTACTCAGCTTGGTCCGTTTTATAAAGATCGTCCTGGCGGTTACATCCGTATTCTTAAGGCGGGTTTCCGTACGGGCGATAAAGCTCCTATGGCTATAGTGCAATTGGTTGATTTTGATAGCAGCGAAGAAGCTCCTGTTGAAGCAACAACAGAATCATAAAGGATATATCGTATGCCAGCAATTAAAGTAAGAGAGAACGAACCATTCGATATCGCACTACGTCGTTTCCGTCGTTCATGCGACAAAGCCGGTGTTATCACTGACGTTAGAAAGAAAGAATTTTACGAAAAACCTACATGGGTTAACAAGCGCATGAAGGCTGCTGCCGTTAAAAGAACGCACAAAGAAATGGCTAAGAACCGCGTACACCGTAAGAGAATGTACTAAGAGATCTCTACTAGCACAACACACAAAACATAATGTCTAAGCTAAAACAACGCATTACTGATGATA
Source organism: Gammaproteobacteria bacterium (assembly GCA_050256315.1). Lineage (GTDB taxonomy): Bacteria > Pseudomonadota > Gammaproteobacteria > PS1 > Pseudothioglobaceae > Pseudothioglobus. The sequence continues at coordinate 7,399 of JBBWVR010000001.1, forward strand.
TGAAATCAGCAATGAAGGCGAAAGACAAGCAAGCCCTCAAGGCAGTTCGTATGATTCTTGGGGCAGTCAAACAAAGAGAAGTTGATGAGCGCATCGAGTTAGATGATGCGCAAGTTATGACTGTTATTCAAAAAATGGTCAAACAACGCAAAGACTCAATCACACAGTTCACCGAAGGCGGTCGTGCAGATCTCGTTGAAATTGAAGAGGCCGAACTTGTAATTATCAACAACTACATGCCAGAGCAGTTGAGTAACGATGAAGTTGCTAGCGCTGTCGACAAAGCCATTGACGATTCTGGCGCCGATTCGAT
>JBBWVR010000002.1:0-6208 GCA_050256315.1 Gammaproteobacteria bacterium
ACTTGGTGGTCAAACAGAGGACAAGCCTGGCTTAATAACACCGGTTGGCGACTGGATTACCAAGTGGTCAGTGGTAACTTGGCAGGCACCGTAACTCGTTGCGAAGTCTACAAAGATGAGCGCTTCTCTGACCACTCGCCCCTCATCATAGTTTATGCAAAGAACTTAATGAATAATCTATGATGAGGGGCGAGTGGTCAGAGAAGCGTTCATCTTTGTAGACTTCGCAACGAGTTACGGTGCCTGCCAAGTTACCACTGACCACTTGGTAATCCAGTCGCCAACCGGTGTTATTAAGCCAGGCTTGTCCTCTGTTTGACCACCAAGTGTATTCAAATTCTTCTTTGTTGATTTCTCTAAAGGCGTCAACATAACCCACTTCGTCATAAAGTTTATCAAGCCATGCTCGCTCTTCGGGTAAGAAGCCTGAATTTTTTTGATTGCCGCGCCAATTTTTTAGGTCAATTTTTTTGTGGGCGATATTCCAATCGCCACAGAAAATGTATTTTCTGCCATCATTTTGCAGTTCTGTTAAATAAGGTAAAAACCGATCAGTAATAAATTCCATTTTAAAAGCTTGTCTTTCTTCTTTGCTAGAACCGGAGGGCAGGTAAAGCGATGCCACTGTGAGATCGCCAAAATCTGCTTGAATCAGTCGCCCTTCAAAATTGATGTCATCCCAATCGCTAAAATGAACGCGGTCTGGTTTGTGTTTGCAGTACAGCGCAGTGCCGCTATAACCCTTGCGCTCAGCACTGTGATAATAAATATGCATGCCCTCAGGGTAAAAGCGTGCATCGAGTTGATCCTCTTGTGCTTTGATTTCCTGTAAGCAGACAACGTCTGCGTCTTGTTTTTCAAGCCATGCAAAAAAACCTTTTCGCTCAGCAGCTCGAATTCCATTGACATTAATTGTTATAATTCTCATCGGAAACATTTTAATAGTTTAGGAATATTCAATGCAACAGTATCAAAAGGATTTTGTCAATTTTATGTTGGAGACCGGTGCGTTAAAGTTTGGCGAATTCACACTGAAATCTGGGCGTATTAGTCCGTATTTTTTTAACGCAGGCTTATTTAACCAAGGCAAACATTTATCGCAATTGGGACAATTTTACGCTCAAGCGATTGAAGCGAGCGGCATTGAGTTTGATGTGCTTTTCGGTCCTGCTTACAAAGGTATTCCGTTGGCAACGGCTACAGCGATGGCGCTGAATGATAGCTTTAATAGAAATGTGCCTTACAGCTTTAACCGTAAAGAGGCTAAAACTCATGGCGAGGGCGGCAATATTGTTGGCCACCCATTAGAGGGCGACATTCTTATTATTGACGATGTGATAACTGCTGGTACTGCCATTCGCGAGGCGCAAAAAATTATTGCTGCTAACGGTGCGACAATCAAAGGTGTGATTGTTGCGCTGGACCGCCAAGAAAAAGGCAAAGGTGAACTCTCAGCCATTCAGGAGGTGGAGCAAAATTTTGGTATTTCTGTTGCTAGTATTATCAGCTTATCACATTTAATCACCTATTTAAAGGGGCAGAATGATGCGACTCTAATTGATAAAATTGAAGCCTACCGGGAGCAGTATGGCATTTAGCCACAGCTCTTAATTTTTTAAGCTGGTGAGGGGTATTAAAATCAATGACTTATAAAACTTTAAAATTACCCCTCCCCAAGCCCCACTTCAAGATCCATTTTGCAACGGTCTTATTTAACTTTAGAGCTTGCCGTGTTTGAAATACTCAACGCCAGAAAAATGGCTGAAGGAGAAGGGGTTACGGTAAACCGCCTCTTTCCAATCCCCGGTGCACGCATGAATCACGATCCTTTTGTGTTGTTCGATCATTTTCAGATAGAGGTGGGGCAAGGTTTTCCCACTCACCCACACCGAGGCTTTGAGGCCATTACGTACTTATTTTCTGGCGCTATGCGCCACAAAGACAATCTAGGTAATGACTCGGTAATTGTCGGGGGTGGGGCGCAAATTTTTTGTGCAGGGCGTGGTATTAGTCATTCCGAGATGCCAGAATCTGAAGGTACGACTAATGGCATTCAGTTGTGGATTAACTTAGCCAAAAAATCTAAAAAAATTGATCCGAGTTATCAGTCTGTCGATGCAGGCGAGCTACCCACCTCTGACATTGGCGGCGTCTTGATAACGACGATTGCTGGCGATCAATCTCCAGTAAAGTTGCAAAATAAAGCCACTTATCAATCCATTCGGATGAGCCAAAATACAAACCATGAGGTAAGTGTTGCGGGCATGCGAGGCTTAATTTATGTTGTCAGTGGAGAATTGCGTTGTGATGGCGAAACTGTTGAGGTGGCTCAAGCGGTGTTATTTGATGATGACAATGAAACACTCTTATTGCATGCGCTGAAGGATTGTCATTTGATGACTCTCTACGGTGTCCCGCATAACGAGCCCATCTCTCAGTACGGCCCGTTTGTTGACTAATTGTTGCCCGTATCAGGCTCAACAATTAGCGTTGCCGAATCCGTGTCAATCACCCTAACTTTTTGACCAGTCTGCATATCGCAACCCTTGGCCAACCAAAGTGAGTCGCCCACCTTAACTTTAGCGCCATTCTCATCGTTTGAAACAACTGTATAGATTTTGCCAACATGCCTCGTTGCGCGAGCGTTGAGCTCGTTATCAATAGTTTTGACGGGGAAATATTTTTTTGCCAAAAAAATACTGATAATTGAAAGTGCTGAAAAAAGCAGTAGTCCAAGTTGCCAGGAGAAATCAGGAAATATTTTACTAACGATGCCTGTCATCATTGCTGAGACACCCACCCACAGGAGAAACGTTGACCAAGCGAATAATTCAATAATAATTAGAACAAGGCCAAAAATCAGCCAATGCCAGTAATCCATATTTGCTAAGAATGCTTCCATTAATTTTATCCGTGAAGAGGTTGTTTAGTCTTTGTTAAGTATACCTTTAGCTAGCTCGCCAATACCACCCAAGCTGCCAATCAGTGCTGATGCTTCCAATGGCATCAATACCAGTTTTTGATTGTCAGCAGTTGCAATCGCTTGCAGGGCTTCGGTGTATTTTGTGGCCACAAAGTAATTCAATGCTTGCACATCGCCATCGCGCACGGCATCGGACACCATTCGAGTTGCCTCCGCTTCAGCCTTGGCCAATCTTTCTCTGGCTTCTGCATCCCTATATGCCGCTTCTTTGCGACCTTCGGCATCAAGAATGGCGGCTTGTTTGTCACCTTCGGCGCGTAGGATCTCCGATTGTCGGTGACCTTCGGCCTCAAGAATGTCGGCACGTTTTTGTCGCTCTGCCTTCATTTGTCGACTCATCGCCTCAACTAAGTCCGCAGGTGGTTCGAGGTCTTTTATTTCGATACGCGTTACTTTGACCCCCCAAGGATTGGTTGCTTGGTCAACCACTGTTAATAATCTAGTGTTAATCTCTTCACGGTTAGAGAGCATTTCGTCTAATGACATAGCACCTAAAACTGTTCTAATGTTGGTTAGACAGAGATTGTGCATGGCATTGAGTAGATGGTTGACTTCGTAAAAAGACTTGGCTGCATCAACTATTTGAAAGAAAACCACCCCGTCAGATTGCACTACGGCATTGTCCTTTGAGATAACACTTTGTTTGTCGATGTCCAGCACTTGCTCTCGCATATTGATCTTGGCACTGATGCGATCCACAAATGGAATAATAAAATTAAGTCCAGGCGCTAAAGTCTGGATGTATTTTCCGAAGCGTTCAACGGTGTATTCATTACCTTGAGGAACGGTCTTTACCCCCATAAAAACAACGAAAATTGCTAGGAGGGCTAAAAACGGTGTAAATAATATTGACAAGTCAAACATGGCTTTATCTCCTTAGTGAGTGTTAAGGCTCATAATAGGATGCAGCCTGATGTTTGTCAAGCCAAATACCAGCTTACTCTATGCATTGAATTTTTAATATTTTTCAGATTTTGCGCAAGTTAAACCGATATGTACCAATACTTCATCCTGGGGGGGGTGTAAGCGATATTTAAAAAAAAGGGGCGACTAAACATCCTGATTTTTATATAATTTTTTTTCTAAATAAATCAATAATACTCCCTTTGAATTAATTTCAATTTTTTAAGGGAAATTAATTCGCAGCGCTTGTTTCGACATAATTGTATCGTGTAGTTTTTTTAAAGACAATTATTGCTAAATCGGAAGAAAATCGGGTAGAATTTCTGTTTTTTTACCCAACCAAGACTCTTATTGAGACATAATAATGGTTAAATACGAATGGTAAATGGGGCTGAATTTATTAAGTAACGAGCTAATTCCTACAATAAATAAAGTGAAATTCTAAGATTTATAATAATAGATTAAGGTGTGTAAAGTAATTAGTGAAGCCAAAATATTGACAATGCTTATTGTTATCTGCTGTGTTGTTTACCTCTACATTTAAAACCACCATCCATTCTCTCTGATAGTTCTACATTCTCAGGCCTTTTTAGTGCGGAGAGACTGCCTTCAACTTATAAATCTCTAAATTAGGATCATTTTAGACTATATAGTGTATTCTATGACCTATGGTTGTTAAGTTAAAAAGTCACGTGTTGGCTGTACTTCGCAATCAATTAAAAGAATAGCGATAAATGATAATAAACCAACAAGGGCAAGAAAATAGATTGTGAGGCCGATATATTTTGCCATCCGATGAAATATACAGGCACAAGAGAATCGATACGCTCTGAGACTCATTCGAGAATTAGGAGCACACTGAAAGACAAACACATTGAGTTGCCCTTGTTTTAAAAGCCTTGACCCAAAAACTAGCCGTTGCCCACTCGCTAATTAGCAAAGTCGAATCTGGCGATCGATGCCTCGATGTTGTTGAGATGAAAAGATAAACAAATGCCCTTGAGTTGGATTTGCTGTAATTGCGGGGCTTCTTTAGAGCAAAAATCATTTTGAGTACGGAAATAATTGATTGTTTAGCATTTGAACGTGGTCGGTATGAACACCGCAACAGCCACCGATAATACTAACCCCGCGTTTTTGCCACTCTGATGCATAGTCACAATATTTTTCTGGCGAAATGACGTCATTAAACGTCCATTCAGTGCCAACCACTGCTCCTGAGTGTGCGTATACCCCGACAGGGCCGCTCCATTCGCTCTGGAGAATATCGAGACATTGCTCAATATATTCGACTTCTGTGTGCATTATATTGATGACATCCGGCTTGTTTGGCTTCAGCGCCCGAATGGCCTCTTCCAGGCTATCGCCAGTGCGCAAACACATGGCTCCGGTTGCATTAGGTTCACAGGTCAAACCAACCCAAATCGGCAGACCAACAGATTGAGACGCCTTTAATGTTGTCATCATTTGTTCGATGTCAATCATCATTTCGAGCATTAAAAGATCCGCACCCACAGCTGCCATAATGGCTACTTGTTGGCTAATTGAGGCATTGAGTTCGTTTAATGTTGGCTTCTGCTCAGTCCAAGTCCAGTAGGAGACGCCGCCAGCGACCAAAACATCGTCTTGATGTAGGTTTTCTCTTGCTTCAATGGCGAGTTTGACGCCCCGCTCATTAAGGGCTTCAAAGTTCGCATCCTGTCCAGCATCGGCAAGGGCGTGCTTCGTCGTTGCAAAAGTATTACTAATAATGACTTCGGCACCTCTATTGATGTAGTCTTGGTGAATTTTCCTAACAATATCAGGGTGACTCAGTGCGCCGCCGCCATTCCAAGCGTTTTTGAGTTGCGGTACGCCTCTGCGTTCAACTTCTGTGCCGGTGGCGCCGTCGATCAGAATGCATTCACCCTCGTTAATTCTTGTCATTAATCTGTTGTAACGATTCATAGCTACCCCTAATGCCTAAAAGCACCATATTAATTTAATGGCTTATCGATTGACAACATTCATCATGATAAATGTTTGTTCTGTAAAGTGGCTTTTTTAATACACACCCTTGTCGTGATTTGAAATGGGACTGAGACTGGGTATAGACTAAACTATGTGATTGAATCGTTTATGTCGAAAATAAAGATAACTGGCAGGACTATTCGAGTATTTTTGCCCTCTACAGGGCGAGAGCAAGTAAGTGGTGGAGGGATAGGGATTTGAACCCTAGAAGGGTATTAGCCCTTGCCGGTTTTCAAGACCGGTGCATTCAGCCGCTCTGCCATCCCTCCAGCAGGGGGCTATGATACAGTTTTTATACTGATAGTAAATAGA
>JBBWVR010000003.1:0-5166 GCA_050256315.1 Gammaproteobacteria bacterium
TCAAAATATTGGGTGGTGCTAAAGGTTGTCGCCATATTGCAGATATGTTGGCTTATGCTGCTACAGTCTCATTTCAAACTATTCATCATAATAATTCTCTGGAAGAGAACAATATCACTCTTGAAAATCTAACTTATATCAAGGAAAAATTTGTTGACTCTTGTTATGCTTACCGAAAGGACGGAGAGGTGTACAATCATTATAAGGAAATGTTTGAAAAGAAATTAAAAGAGGTATAAAACACAATTTAAGCCGAGGGGAGGCATATGAGCAATAACGTTCCAAGCAGTCTTGAAGAAACTGAAATTTTTCAAAACAATACCAATCTAGTCGATTTTTTTAATACTGCGTGTCGGCGTCATAAAGATGGCATTGCCTTTGAAAGTTTCGATGTTGGGATGAGTTATTCGCAGCTTTCCGATCGAGCTAGTCACCTTGCTTCATGGTTTTCTAAAAATGCCAATGTGGGTGACAAGGTTGCCGTGATGATGCCAAATATGATGGCTTATCCGGTCATTGTGTATGGCGCTCTGAAAGCGGGAATGACCGTTGTTAATATCAACCCTCTTTATACCAAGCGTGAGTTAGAGCACGTACTAAAAGATTCGGGAGCTCGCATACTTCTGTGTTGGGAGGGTGCGGGTCATGTGGCCGCAAGTGCCGACCTTGCAAGTGTTGATAAAGTTGTCCTTACTACTATTGGTGACCTGCTTGGCTTTAAAGGCAAAATTATTAATTTTGTTACAAAAAGAATTAAAAAGCTGGTGCCAAAGTTTAGCCTTGCAAACACGCTTGCGTTTAGCGGAGTGATACAAGAGGGCTCAAAAGACGCTTTTACTGATATTGATTTACCTATTGAACATACGGCATTCTTGCAATACACCGGTGGCACAACGGGTGTTTCTAAAGGGGCGGTATTAACCCATCGAAATATTATGGCTAACGTTGCTCAGTGTTGTTACGCCTGTGATCCAAAGTTGATGGAGATTGTTGATAATGAACAGAAAATAGGGATTTGTCCTTTACCGCTTTATCATATCTTCGCTCTAACTGCCCATAATTTCTATTTGTTTTATTATGGCGTAAAGAACGTCTTAATAACCAATCCAAGGGACCTTAAAACCTTTGTTTCAATATTGCAAAAAAATAAGTTTCATTTCATTTCCGCTGTTAATACTCTTTTTGAGGCGTTATTAAACAACGAAGATTTTAAAAAATTAGATTTTAGTAATCTCGTTACCGCGTTAGCCGGTGGAATGGCCGCATTACCCTCAACTGCTGAAAAATGGCAAAGTGTTACTAAATCAGTCATGATGCAAGCTTATGGTTTGACTGAAACCTCTCCCTTAGTGAGTGCGGTGAGTTATGAAGAATCAACTTTTTCTGGTAGTATCGGAAAATCTGCACTCTTTACCGAAGTGGAAATTCGAGATGATAATGATCAATTGCTATCAACTGGCGAAGAGGGAGAATTATGCGTTCGCGGCCCACAAGTGATGCAAGGTTATTGGAAATCTGAAGACTCTGGCGTAGATGAAGATGGCTGGTTTAAAACTGGCGATATCGCTACTATAGATGAGTCGGGTAATATTTTTATTGTTGATCGCAAAAAAGACATGATTATTGTCTCTGGCTTTAATGTCTACCCAAATGAAGTAGAAGCCGTGGTTGCTGAACACCCTGCCGTATTGGAATGCGGGTGTGTTGGTATTGTAGATGAAAAATCTCAAGAAGCGGTTAAGGTTTTTGCTGTGCTTCACGAGGGCCAAAGTTTGACAGCAGAAGAGCTGATTACATTCTGCCGTGAAAAATTGACCGCTTATAAAGTGCCGAAACATATTGAGTTTATCGATGAACTGCCAAAAACCAATGTTGGTAAAGTATTAAGAAGGGAGTTAAAAAACCTTAACTAGTTTCTCTTGTCACCATTAGTGGCTGCTCAGAAGCTGCTAATGGTGCCTTGTGTTATAACAATGTAAGCGGCGCAAGTAAATGCCACGCGAACCCAAGTTTTTGCACAAAACCAAACTTGGTTCGGTAGATGGATTCGATCTCTAGTTACTCCGACAAACCTTGTTTTCCCAGTTTTTACCCATGTCTGAAAGCTTATAACCGCTAAAAGGCAGCCCAAATCAATTGTGCCACCTTGATGTGCACCATGTCAACATCGAGTTGTTTAGCCATTCTTTTAGTGCTAGCGTTATTACTGCTTGCGATGTGGGTGATGATCCGTACTCGCTTTGCTCTCTTATGGCATCGTTTACAACCTACCTCACTCGCCCTATTTCATCTGAAGTACTTCATTCAGTCGGTCGTGTGGTTAACTTCAAAGCCCCCAATTCATTGCAGAATCAATTGCTTATGATGCTGACGGCAATGAAGTAGGACGTGGCGATGGTGTATTTGTTCGTGGAAAGTTTTTATTGTGAGAGTCTCGTGGTTATAGTGCATAATAGGCCGCCTAGCGCCTAGATTGCGCTTTTTGATTTCATATTGGTTTAATAGAAAATGATGATTGGTTGCTTGCATAATTTGCCGCGTGTGTCGCTTGGCCACAGCCCTACACCTATTGATGAAATGTTAAATCTCAGTCGTGAATTGTCGAAGGATGAGGGCGAATTACGCCTCCTCATTAAACGTGATGATTGTACGGGGCTTGCTTTTGGTGGTAATAAAGTTCGACAGTTGGAGTTTTACTTGGGAGAGGCGGTTGCAAACGGCGCCGATACTATTTTAATTACAGGTGCTGTTCAATCCAATTTTGTGCGTTTAGCTGCTGCTGCAGCACGCAATACTGGCATGGAGTGCCATATTCAACTAGAAGAGCGTGTAAATAATCCATCGCTATTGTATAGAAGTTCCGGCAATGTTCTGGTGGACAAATTACTGGGCGCAACACTCCATTCCTTTCCAGAAGGGGAAGAAGAGCAGGGTGCGGACCGTAATCTGGAAGAGATTGCACAAACACTACGGGCTGAAGGTAAAAATCCTTACATCATTCATCTTGGTGCTGGGCATCCACCACTGGGTGCGTTGGGTTATGTTGTAGCGGCTCAAGAAATTATGACTCAGGCGGCCAAATCCAATGTAACCATTGATGAAATCGTTGTCGCCTCCGGCAGTGGTGCAACTCATGCGGGGCTCCTCTTCGGGTTACGAGCGCTCGGATCTTTTATCCCCGTTAAAGGTATTTGTGTTCGCCGGACAAAGGACCTGCAACATCAACGCATCGTTAATCACTGCCAAGCCATTGCAAATTTATTGCAGATGGGCAACCCTGTGAGAAATGATGAGGTTGAAATTAGTGACGATCAGTTGGCGCCTGGCTATGGTCAACTCAATGATGCGGTTTTTGAAGCGATGCAAATGGCCGCTCATCACGAGGGATTGATTCTTGATCCTGTCTACACCGGACGCTCCATGGCTGGCTTTATTCAGCGAGCTCGTGAAGCTGATCAGCAGAAAACTTTACTATTTATTCACACCGGTGGACAGCCGGCAATATTTGCCTACGAAGCTGATTTGGGGCCGTTGTTAGGTAATTAGCTATGTCAATTTCCGACCCGTCAATTTATTTTCTTATTTTGCTCACCGGCGCATTTATAGCAGCTTTTGTCACTGGTGCGGTTGGTTTTGCAGATGGCTTAATTCTCAATGCATTTTGGCTGCATATTATGGAACCAGCTAGTGCAGTCGCACTGATTATTGTCTCAAGTTTCTTGATACATGCAATTCCCTTATACAAACTACGAAAAACACTTGATTATTCTCGATTAAAACCATTCGCGCTATTTGGTGTTATTGGCTTCCCTTTTGGTATGTGGGCGTTAACCCGTATTAATCCTGAGATTTTCAAGATAACTATTGGTTTTTTGTTGCTTGGCTATGGCCTGTGGATGCTCATTCGAAGCAAGTCATCAGCGAAAATGAGTCAAAAGCCCATGCTGGATGGGGTTGTTGGGCTTAATGGTGGCTTCATGGGTGGTTTTGCAGGCTTGGCTGGCTTGCTACCAACGTTATGGGTGGGTATGCAAAACTTGCCAAAAAATGTCCAACGTGGTACTTTTGAGCCTTATATTTTGATTGTAAACCTCGTTGGCATTGCTGTTTTCTTTATTGCTGGAAAAATCACAATGCAAGTCGGCGTTGATTTGCTATGGGCGTTGCCCGCCTTAATTATAGGCTCTTGGCTTGGCGTCAAAGTCTACCCGTTGATAAACGACACTGTTTTTCGCAAAACAGTGCTTGTGTTAATTCTACTTTCGGGGTTGATGTTGTTAGTGTAGTCACTCGGCGATCTTGCACATTCTTCTAATTAATCTATAGTGTGGCATCCAGTAATTCGTCATTCGGGCAGACAAATGCGTCTTCTAAGACTTGTGCGGCTTCAAAGCAATAATCTTCCCCGTAACGTGGGCTAATGACTTGTGCACCTTGTGGTATATTTAATTCTCGTACATTGGTTGGCACACTTATCGCCGCCATGCAGAAAGCTGCGTTAATCATTTCTTCCATAGCCTCAACAGACTCCGTATCTTGGCCGGCTCGATAAGGTAGCATGGTCAGCATTGGCGTCAAAAAGTTAATTTACGGTATGAAAGCGCCAAGCAAATTCAGGCGAATTGGTGCAACCTAGGGTGATGATGCCGGCACTAAGAAGGCTTATAACCAATGGAGAGTCGTCTCCGGAAAATCTGCCTTTAAAGTCCAGCACACCATGACTGGTTGTTCGACTCAATTGATCAGTATTCTCTTTAATGGTAATAGGCACACCATGTAATGGTCCAATATCGTTACTTGTCTTTAGAATAGTATCCTCTTTACGTGCAACCTTGGTGGTATCATCGTCGTAATGAGTGGTGACAGCATTAAGAGATCTGGTTTGATTAAGTCGCTCAAGGTGTGACATCATTACCGCTTCGCAGCTAATATTGCTCTCTTTGATTTGGCGAGCAGTTTTAGTTGCCGATAATTTCCATAGATTTTCAGTCATAGCTAAATCTTTATTAGCTAGCAATTAGGGTTGTCTTACGCAACCCATTTTTAGCGAAAGTATTTTTATTATCTTTACATTTTTCTTATTTTAAGCCTAAACTAACTAGAATTGAAAGTCTAGTTCTGTTTTAATAAAATAGTTCAAGAGCTAATATGAGCAATAAAAGAAAA
>JBBWVR010000004.1:0-2938 GCA_050256315.1 Gammaproteobacteria bacterium
TGTAAAAACTTAAATAAGCCATCATTCTTGTATTCGGTTTGTCAGTTAAGGGGAAACCGCAATACAGCTTCAGCACCTTTCGACATCGCTCGATTGCTGACAGTTATGGAGCCGCCGTGTAGTGTCATAATCTTTTTTGCAAATCGCAATCCAAGGCCATTACCTCTTTTGCCTGTTTCAGGGTGCGGCACTGAGTAGAAACGACTAAAGATTTTCTTTTTGGCGTATTCAGGTATACCGGGTCCGTTATCAACCACCTTTATGGTCAGCCATTTATTCTGCTCTTTGACGTCTATTTGAATGGCTGAAGTCTCCGGTGAGAACTTAATTGCATTATCAAGTATATTGCTGATTGCTTGTTCTGCTAGTAGCCTTTCAACCATAATGGTTGTTTCTTTATTAAGCTCAACTTCAATACTAATGTCTTTTGCCAGCAATGCTCCTTTTCTGCTGGGGCTGTCTATTACGCCTTGAATGAGTTCATACACCAAAACTTTTTCGACATTTTCCAGCTGCTGCGTGCGTTCAATTTTTGCCAAGCTAAGCAATCTGTCCATGAGTTTGTCCATCCGCTCATTAGCCTCAAGAATACCCTCGATAATTTTCTCTTTCTTGTCATCATCCATTGTCAGTCTGAGGTTTTCCGTATTAGCCCTTACGCTGGTCAAAGGTGACCTTAGCTCGTGCGCCAAGGTATGGATGTATTCTTCAACATATTCTCGCCCCTCAAGCTCGGATCTTAGTTTTTGAATCGCCTCAGCCAGTTTGCGATACTCCACTTGGGTAATATTGGGCTCATCGGGTTTTTCACCACGGGTTAGTTGGGTGGTGTATTTAATCAAGCGGCTGGTGGATCTTGATACAAAGAAACTTGCTAAGGCGCCAAACAGTAGCGATATTGCAAAAATACCCAAGGCATAACCTCTCAGTTGTTGTTGTTGCTCAAGAACGTATGGCTTTAAAGAAAGAATGGGTTTTACAAGTGTAAGCGAGCCTACGATTTCATTGTCATGGTAGATAGCTGCGGCGACAAATAAGCCCTTATCTTCAACTGTTGGATTGCTCACTGTTTCGTCAATACTGCTTGCGCGAGCACCATACTTTCCTTCAAGAGTTAGTTTGACATCTCGCCATTGGCTAAAGTCTTCACCGACAAGCTTTCTATCGGAGTCATAAATAACAATACCGACGTTGTCGGTTATGTATATTCGCATAGAGGGTTTTTCTTTGCTGTTGTTGTAGATCTTTGCACCCACCTCACGATCCAGATAATGATCGACAATGTGGTTGAATTTCTCTAAGTCAATTTGATTTCTCTGATGATCAAAAGGAAAAGTTTGAGCAAGCAAGTTGGCGGCATCAATCATTACTTCTTCTGCGGCCTCATCAATGCCACGAGTTAATCTTTCCTGGGCTTTGTCCGTTAGAAAGAGCGCTATTCCACCGCTTATTAGCAAGTAGGCAAGAAACAACTTTACACCGATGGTAAGTCGAATAGATTTCATAAAGACAAACTGTACCCAAGCCCTCGATGGGTTTGAATGTGTTCACTTGTTGCGTTGGCATCCGCTAGTTTTTGCCTGATGGCCTTAATGTGTGTTGTGATTGTGCTTGGATCGGAACTATGAACTTGACCCCAAATTGCATCAAGCAATTCATCTTTGGTGAATATTTGTTCGGGGCTGTCTATTAAATACTTAAGCAAAGTGTATTCCGCTCTTGTGAGTGAAATCGCCTCGTTATCGTATGTGATTTGAGCCAAATCAGTGTTAATGACAAACCTTGAAACGTTTGCATTGGGTTGTTTTGTAGTTCGCCTGAGCACCGCTCGTATCCTTGCAATCAGTTCTCTTGGGCTGAGTGGTTTAGTGACATAATCATCAGCACCATGGCCTTCAAGTCCAAGGACAATATCAATCTCATCCGTTCTGGATGTGGTGATAATAACGGGCATATTAGAAGTGTCGGGGTTACTCCGAATACCCCTTAAGACGTCAAAGCCACTTTCATCTGGCAAAACTAGATCAAGCAATACCAAATCATATTGTGTGATTTTAAGCGCCGCCAAACCTTCAGAAGCCGTTGCCTTCCAAGTAACGCTAAAGCTATGCGTGTCCTCTTCTAAAGCAAAGATGATTGGCTCGGCAATAATGAGCTCGTCTTCAATGTAGAGAATGTTTGGCATGGCAACTTGGAATCTTAGATATCTCTATTGTATCGCATAATAATGACGCCATTTTGGTAGCTTCATGAAACCCCATTAAAACTCCAGAAACTCTTCATAAACAACATTTGGTGTAAACCTAGAATGGCGATATTCTAATTAACCGTCAGTATCGATGTATTCAATCAACTACAAAGTAACAGCATGGGCTCTAATCGCTTTGCTTGTGTCCCTTTTTTCTGCGCTAAGTGTCGCCAGTGTCACCTTTACAGAAAAATCAAAAGGCTCAACACTCAGCACCGTCAATCCAATCAACGAAGTCAGTTCTGGCTCCATCATTTACTACATGCCAAGCTCTGATTATTTAACCCAAGTGGCGCTCGACACCAAAGTGCAAATGAACATTACTGGCACCATTAACCGAGTGCGTGTTGAACAAACCTTCATCAACCCATCTAACGAATGGGTGGAAGGGGTTTATGTATTCCCTTTGCCAGAGGACTCAGCGGTGGATCATCTCACTATGCATATTGGCGATCGAGTGATTGAAGGGCAGATTAAAGAGCGCCAACAAGCCAAACGGATCTATGAACAAGCCAAGAAAGAGGGCAAGAAAGCTTCTCTTATCGAGCAACAGCGTCCCAATATATTCACCACCAGTGTCGCGAATATAGCGCCGGGTGAGAGCATCACCATAGCTATTGAGTATCAGCAAGTTGTTTTAATCGATAACGAACAGTTTTCGATACGCTTTCCTATGGTTGTGGGTGATCG
>JBBWVR010000005.1:0-10181 GCA_050256315.1 Gammaproteobacteria bacterium
GCTGATTTTGACCGATGGTGAGCCTTCAGATATCGATGTGCCTAATTCAAAAGTGCTTATTAAAGACACCCATAAGGCTGTTCAAGAGTGTCAACAAAAAGGCATGTATCCGTATTGCATTAGTCTGGATAATAAAGCAGACGGCTATATTTCAGATATTTTTGGGTCGCACTATTCTGTGATTGATCGGATTGAATCGCTTCCTAAAGAATTACCGAAACTTTTCATGTCTTTGACAAAGTAATCATGAAGCATTCGCTACATGCCTCTCTTTCTTTTGATTATCAAGGAAAGAGCTATGCACTGCAAAGCGTGATTAATATTGAAAGTATTCTCTCGCACGAGGACTTTTATCAGTCGGTCTATCTGCAACTTGCTCAAGAGCATGACATTGGCCTGTATTCCTATCAGCTGGAAATAATGATGGATCAAACTATTCACTTTTCTGATGCCAAAGGTTGTGTTGAGGGCTGTATCGATAATCAGTCTCTTAATTTAGTACTTTTAAGGCAGCGCTACGAGCAAGGATTGTGCCTTGAGAAGATTGAGGTTGTTGCCGCAAAACACCTTAATTCGACCGAGATGACGGAGGGTGTAAAAAAAGCCTTAATCGAGGCTTATCAACTGGGAAAGGCGTCTAGCCAAAATCTTGTTTGATAAAATCTTTATCGATTTGCATGATTGAGTTATCAAGCAACTCTAAGCATTTTGGTACGGCTAAGAAAACTGCACCCAAACAAACAGCAATAGCAACAGGTTTGCCCGGTAGGTTAATGATTAAGCTATTACCACGTGTACCGGCAATTTGGCGCGAAAGAATGGCTGTTGGTACAGTCCGCAGCGAAACCGCTCGCATTTGCTCGGCAAAGCCATCATAGATCCTCTCACACACTGCTGACGTTGCCTCAGGAGTTACATCCCGCTTAGTTGGACCTGTGCCACCGGTAGTAAGAATAACATTACAACCAAGATCGTCACTCAGTTCAATTAGCATTTTTTCGATCAGTTCTTGTTCGTCTTCAATGATTCTTACTACGCTCTCATATGGCGAAGTTAGGGCGCTAGATACCCACTGTTGCATGGCAGGGCCACTAATGTCTTCATACTCGCCGCGAGATGCTCTGTCGGAAATCGTTAAAAATCCAATTTTAGTTCTACTGTTCATTAGAATTCCTTATCCACCAGTCACCGGTGGGAAAAATGCCACTTCGTCGCCCTCAGTAATAGCCGTGGTGTCATCAACCATTTTGTGATTCACAGCACAAAGTATGTTTTTTGGAAAATATTTTGCACCATGTTTTTCAATCAACTGGTTTTTAATTGATGCAACAGTTGCGTCTGCGTCAATAGCAATTTTTTCAGAAGCTGTATTGAGGTTCTCTTTAAGGGAGGCAAAGTAGAGAATATTCATCCGCCAATCTCCACCATTTGGCGATTGCTAATATTGTCAATTACCGAGCTAAAAACGTGTTTTTCCGGTTTTTTGGTAATCGCGTTGATAATTAATGCTTTGATTTCGTCATCGGTCATACTTGAGCGAATGGCATCACGCAGAGAGACAGAGTCTTCCTGGCCGAGACACAGGATCAACTCACCTTTGGCGGTCATTCGTACACGGTTACACGTGCCACAAAAATGATTCGAAACCGCTGAAATAGTAGCCACTCTGGTATTGGTGCCTTCGATTAATAGCGCCTTGGCTGGGCCATCAGTTTGTTTTGCTGTTTGCGCAATGAGTTTATTGCCATAGCGTTTTTGAAGGCGCTCAAGAATGGCTGATTCTGAGTAGTGCCTGTCCACTGCTTCAATGCCAGCAAGGCCGATTGGCATGGTTTCAATGAAACGAATATCCAGTCCTCTGTCAATGGCAAACTCAACCATTTCCTCGATTTCATCATCGTTAATACCTTTCATTACCACCATATTAAGTTTGATTGGCTCCATCCCAACTTCGATGGCCTTATCAATGCCTTTAATTACGGTGTCAAGGTCGCCACCCCGAGTAATGTCTTTGTGACGCTGGGGATTTAGCGTATCAAGTGAGATATTGAGGCGATTAATGCCGTAACTCTTTAATTGGCGCGCCATTTTTGGCAAAAGATGGGCGTTGGTCGAAAGAGGAATATCAGTCAGTCCAGGGATTTCCCCCAGCATTTTAGCTAAATCTAGAATATCTTTTCGCAGCAGTGGTTCACCACCGGTGAGTCTTACTTTAGTGACACCGAGCTCGGCAAAAAGGCGCACAATTTTGGCAATTTCTTCAAACGAGAGCACTTCAGAGCGGCGAGTGTGTGTTTGGTGATCTTCGTCACGACAATAGTGACAGCGGTAGTTACAATGATCCGTTACTGAAACACGCAGATAAGTAATGTGTCGGTCAAATGGGTCAATTAGCTGATTCATGATTCTAATTTCCAGTAGCCGGATTTACCGCCTTTTTTCTCTAACAATTGCACATTGTCAATACGCATGAAGCGATCAACTGCTTTGCACATGTCGTAAACAGTCAATGCAGCAATGCTGGCAGCTGTCAGTGCTTCCATTTCAACACCGGTTTTACCTTCTAATTTAGCGGTAGCAACAATTTCAATGGTGTTGTTGTTTTCATTCGGTGTTAGTTCAACCGTGGCTTTTGAGAGCATTAAAGGGTGGCATAGAGGGATAAGCTCCCAACATTTTTTTGCCGCTTGAATGCCGGCAACACGAGCAACAGCGAGTACGTCGCCTTTTTTGTGCGAGCCAGAAACAATCAAATCCAGTGTTTCTTTTTTCATATGGACGACAGCACCAGCACTAGCTTCACGAGCGGTGTTGGCTTTGCCAGAGATGTCAACCATTTGCGCTTCACCTTTCTCGTTAATATGGGTTAATTTACTCATCGTGTTAACTCGCTTAGTGGGTAATAATTGAGCAGTTCGCCTGCTTCAAATGTGGTGTCTTCAGGAATCTCAATGATACCGTCAGCCCAGACAATTGAACTCATAACATCAGAGCCTTGTTTTGGAAAAAGATCCGCTTTGGCACTGCCTGTTGAATAATCCAGTCGAGCACGCGCGTATTCGCGCCTTGGTTTGGCGCGCTTGCAATCAAAGTTTGCCTCGACTTTAATGGCGTTTGATTGATACTTACTATTGCCTTGTATTTTCTTAATAAACGGCAGAGCAAAAATAGCAAAAGTGACAAAGCTTGAAACTGGGTTGCCGGGTAGACCAATAAATGCGGTATTGCCAACCTTACCAAAAGCTAATGGTTTGCCGGGCTTCATCCGAATTTTCCACAAATTCAGCTCACCTAAAGATTCCACCGCGCCTTTGACGTGATCCTCCTCGCCAACGGAAACTCCGCCTGTGGTCATAATGAGATCACACTTGCCAGAAAGTTCTAAGAGGGCGTTGCAAGTTGACTCAAATTTGTCCTCGATATTGCCTAAATTAAGCACTTCACAACCCACTTGTTTTAATAGTGCAACCAAAGCGTAGCGATTAGAGTTATAAATCTTTCCAGGGGTTAGTGGATTGCCAGGCTCAACCAATTCATCGCCGGTGAAAAAGACACCGACTTTAATTTGAGAAAAAACCCTTAATTCTCCGACACCAACGGAAGCGACCAATGAGATGTCTTGGGGTTGTAGTTGTCTGCCTCTTTGTAGAATGACACCACCTTCAACAATGTCATTGCCTGTTGGGCGAATGTTTTCATTTAGATTAATTACGCGATCAATGGCAATTTGAGAGCCGTCTTCAGACAGTTGACACTCTTCTTGCATGATGACGGTATTGGCACCTTTTGGGATGGGGGCGCCGGTAAAAATTCGAGCCGCGCAGCCTTCACTCAGTTCATTGCCGGTTGAGCCTGCAGGAATTCTATCGACAATAGCAAAGCTCAAGTGTTCTTTGCCGAGGTGCTCATTAGCAAGGGCAATAGTATAGCCATCCATCGCGCTATTATCAAAGCCTGGAACGTTAATTGAAGAGTTGATATCTTCACTCAAAATACGACCAAGCGCGTCATCCAAACCGACAACTTCAGTTTTGTTGGGGGCGAGTGCAGCTTCAAGCAAAAAATCCAATGCTAAGTCGGCACTCATCATCGATTGGTTAAATACAGGTGAATCGCAGTTAAAAGTTTGATTATTCATAAGCTTTGACGGCTCATTGTCTCAATCTGTGTATTATACAATTGCAGCGGGTTTTTCTCATTGCAAATAACTTGTTTAAAACAGGGTTTTTTTTAACTAAAAAAGCATGGACTTTAAGTGAATAAAATCAACAAAAATGAGATAACAGCAGTCATTTTAGCGGGCGGACGATCCTCAAGAATGGGTGGTGGTGATAAGGGCTTGATTGAGTTTCGCGGCAAGCCGATGATTGGCTATGCTTGCGGCGTTGTTCAGGAGAAAGTTGGCAAGATTCTAATTAGCGCCAATCGCAATCACGGCGCTTATCAAGCCTATGGAGAGGTGGTTGAAGATAATTTGGCTAACTATCAAGGACCCTTGTCTGGCATTTCCGCCGCACTTAATGTTTGTTCAACACCTTACTTGCTAGTATTGCCTTGTGATAGTCCGCTAGTCACTAGCGAGTTAGTCGATGAAATTATTGCGGGAATGTCAACCTCCTCGGCCGAGATATGTGTTGCTCATGATGGGCAGATAATGCACGCCACTTTTGCTTTGATTAAATCAAATCTTGGTGCTAGTCTTGACGAGTTTTTAGCCAGTGGCGAGCGAAAAATGGCACTGTGGTATAGAAGGCAAAAATTGGTACGAGTGGATGTTTCTGATCATCTTGAAGTGCTGACAAACATCAATCGAGTGGAAGATTTAGCGCTTTAGCGCTCCCAGCGATTTTTTTGATGTGTATCACTGTCTCGAGATTCAACCCATCTATCCTTATCATTGACCGATTCTTTTTTCCAAAAAGGCGCGTCTGTTTTTAGATAGTCCATAATAAAGTGGCACGAATCAAAGGCGTCTCCTCGGTGTTTGCTGGTGGTGATAACCAGCACGATTTGGTCTTCAACTTTAAGCATGCCAATGCGATGAATAATGGTTATTGACTGAATGTCCCAGCGCTCTCTTGCTTTGCTTACGATCTTTTCAAGTGACTTTTCTGTCATTTGTGGATAATGCTCAAGTGTCATGCCGCTAAGTGAGTCACCCTCAAGATCACGCACTGTGCCAATAAAGCTAACGATTGCGCCAGTTGCCGAGTTGCCCTCTCGAGCGAGCCTCACTTCTGTTGAGAGATCAAAGTCCTCTTCTTGAACAATTATTTTATCCATAAGGCAATTTTATCGTTTTTATAGGTAGCTTAATTGATTTTGTATAATTTCGATTGGACTATAATAGAAGCATCAATAATCTCAAAAACACCATGAAAGTTGCAACTATTTCGCTTGATATTCGCTGGCAAGATATTGAAGAAAACCTTAAGCGTGCTGAAGAATTTGTCACTAAAGCCAAAGAAGATGGTTGTGATGTGGTTGTCTTCCCAGAGGTATTCAACACCGGTTTTATTGCTGACATGGGCAAGTATTGCGAAGCCCCTAATTGCAGAACACATCAAGCGCTACAACAGTTTTCACTAAATCACCTAATCAGTGTTGTTGCCGGAACAACTGAAAAGCCTGTTGATAAAAAAGCCAATAATCTCGCCTTTGTTTTTGACCATTACGGCCAGGAGGTGGCAAGATATTCGAAGCTGCATCCGTTTAATTACGCCAACGAAGGCAAATATTTTGCTTCTGGCAATGAAACGGTCACTTTTGAAATTGCCGATACCAAGTGTGCTGTTTTTATTTGCTATGATTTGCGTTTTCCAGAAGTATTTCGCCAAGTCGCAAAGGATGTTGAGGTGATTTTTGTCATTGCCAATTGGCCCGACACTCGAGAATTGCATTGGCAGCAATTGCTTATTGCCAGGGCAATTGAGAATCAGTGTTTTGTTGTGGGCGTCAATCGCACGGGTGGCGATGGCATGGGTTTAAAGTACAACGGTGCATCGATGGTTATCAGTCCTTCGGGTGAGGTTTTGCTGAAAACCAACAAAATCAGCGAATACGACCCTTGTGAGATGGATATTACTCAAGTTGCAAAAGTTCGAGATAAGTTTCCGTTTTTGGATGATATGCGTTTTCTTTGATTCGTAGATTTCAATCGAGATAAGTATTACGTAATGAGTGTTGAAATTAAATCTGTCATTAGCTGTCCAGAATGTGGATTTTCTATTGAGGAGGAAATGCCTACCAATGCTTGCCAGTTCTTTTACGAATGCAAGTCTTGCAAAACTTTACTAAAACCTCTATCTGGTGATTGTTGTGTTTATTGCTCTTATGGCTCCGTGCCTTGCCCTCCGACTCAAGAAGATAAGAGCTGTTGCTGAGTAAAGTTTGCTTTCTTAGCCCTAGGTTGTATTAACTAGATTTTTTTCAAAGATGTTGAAAGTTTATTGACCAAGTAAAAGCCGAAGGAAACTGAGGGTCCTATGCCGAGAGCAAAGATTATCGTGCCCAGCCCCACAACGCCACCCATTAGCCAGCCAATGACAACAACGCTAATTTCTATTGCTGTTCGCACTTGAGTAATAGGGTAATTGCTTATTTTTTGTAAGCCAACCATTAAGCCGTCTCTAGGGCCTGCGCCTAGGTTAGCAATAAGATAAAAGCCACTGCCAAATCCAACCACAATAACCCCAACTATAACCTGTTGAATTTGCATTAAGTCGGCATGAGGTTTGGGGAGGTAGGGTAGTGATAGGTCAATTGCTAGGGCAATAATTAAGGCATTGAGAATCGTTCCTATTCCCGGTTTTTGCTTAAGAGGTATCCAAATGATCAAAACTAAAATACTGAGCGCAAAAGTGCAAAGGCCAATCGACCAATTTGTGTAGTTTGAGACACCTTGAGCGAGAACTGTCCATGGACTAACCCCAGCACCACTGGCAATAAGAATCGATTCACCAAGGCCAAACAACAGTAAGCCAAATATTAAAAACACCAGAGTTAATGGTCTTGGTCTTAGGGTGAGAGGCTGTTTGGAGCTCCAATAAACAACTGGAATATTTTTAACAGAAAACAAAAATGTCAAAATTTTCATGATCAATACTATCTCTATTTATTTTCAAATATACACCTGCATTGTGTTTATCATTTGCAGGATAGTGTTCTTGTGATTATTTCAGGTTATAGTTGATGAATAAGTATATTTCAAATACAGAGATTGATAACTTTCGTCGGGATGGTGCGGTTGTTTTGCGCGGCGTTTTTAGTGATTGGATTAATACCTTAAGGCAGGGTGCAGACTTTCATATTGATAACCCTAGCGAAGGCGCACTTATTCATAAAGCCGATAGCCATCAAGGTCAATTTTTGGAAGATTTTTGCAATTGGCAGAGAATTCCTGAATACCAAAATTTTGTTCTGAATTCTCCTTTGGGCGCAGTGGCGACTGAGCTGATGCAATCCAAGACTGCTCAATTTTTTCATGATCACTATCTACATAAAGAGGCCAGTTCTGGAGTGCCAACACCTTGGCATCAAGACATACCTTATTATTGTGTGCAAGGCTCTCAAACGGTGAGTTTTTGGCTTCCTCTTGAGGAAAGAGATGTTGCACTTTCTTTGAAGTGTGCTGCCGGCAGTCATAAGTTAGATAAAGAAATTCGACCGACTAGCTGGTCAAGCAATGAAAGTTTTTATGAAGATGATAGCCTGTTTATGGACATCCCAGAGATTGAGAAATCTGATTTTGAAATTAAACAGTGGGCAATTGAACCAGGGGATGTTGTCGCTTTTGATTTTAGAACGTTGCATGGCGCCAATGCCAACACTAAGAACTCAGTCAGTCGCACTTTGTCGTTTCGATTAGTTGGTGATAACGTGAGGTACAGACAGCGCCCTGGTAGAACATCACCTAATTTTCCAGACATTAATCAAACCACAGGCGAGCACTTAAGAGAAGATTGGTTTCCAGTTATATGGTCTAATTAAGGACAAAACAAACACGCCTTACAAGCCTACCAGTGTGAGGTTAGAAGCCATACCTGTAAAGTTACAAGAGTCGAATCAATGCACCGCTCCCGTTGCGGTTAAAACTTACCATGTCTTATAAAGAAATGAATCAAATCATGGCGCCCTGCAACAAGCAACAATATTCCCAGAGATGATTATTGATGCATGAGTGATAATACATGGAGTATTATAAGCCTTAAAACAACAGGAGTGCGTGATGAAAATACTATGTATATTGTATGATGATCCTGAAGGCGGAATGCCGAAGAGCTATCCATTAAGTCAACTGCCAGAGTTAGCAAAGTATCCGGATGGTATGACGTTGCCAACACCAAAAGCGATTGACTTTACGCCAGGCGAGTTACTTGGCTGTGTTTCTGGTGAATTGGGATTAAGAAAATTTTTAGAAGAAAGAGGACATACATTAGTCGTTACCTCTGATAAAGACGGCACAGATTCGGTTGCTGCCAAAGAAATAGTGGATGCTGACATTGTAATATCTCAACCATTTTGGCCTTTCTATTTAACCAGAGAGCTCATAGAGAAATCAAAGCATCTAAAAATGGCAATTACCGCAGGTATTGGATCAGATCACGTTGATCTACAGGCTGCAATGGATAATAAAGTTGATGTGGTTGAAGTGACGTATTGTAATTCGATTTCTGTGTCTGAGCATATTGTGATGATGATTTTAGCGATGGTTAGAGATTATCACAATCAACATGCTATTGCAAAATCAGGTGGCTGGAATATTGCCGATGCTGTACAGCGCTCTTATGACATAGAAGGTATGCACGTAGGCACTGTCGCAGCAGGTCGCATAGGGATAGCAGTTTTAAGAAAATTAAAGCCTTTTGAAACTCATTTGCATTATTTTGATAGACATAGATTACCTAAATCAATCGAAAAAGAATTGGATTTAACGTTCCACGAGTCTGTGGAATCAATGGTTGCTGTATGTGATGTGGTGACGATTAACTGCCCATTACATCCAGAAACAGAAGACATGTTTAATGAAGACTTAATTGGCAAGATGAAAAAAGGCGCTTATCTCATTAATACTGCCAGAGGTAAGATTTGTAATAGAGAGGCAATTGCAGACGCCTTAAGGTCTGGACAGTTAAGTGGGTATGCTGGAGACGTTTGGTTTCCGCAGCCGGCGCCTAACGATCACATCTGGAGAACTATGCCCAATCACGGTATGACGCCGCACACTTCGGGTACATCATTATCAGCACAGGCAAGATATGCCGCCGGCACAAGAGAAATATTAGAATGTTTTTTTGATGGTATGTCAATTAGATCTCAATATCTTATTGTTCAGAATGGAGAGCTTGCTGGAGCTGGCGCTCATTCTTATAGTAAAGGAACTGCTACCGGTGGCTCCGAAGAAGCGGAAAGGTATAAAAAATAAAATTTTGAGATATGGCAGGAGGCCAGTTTGCAGTTTTTTGCAAGCCCTGGTGGCCCTTCGTGCGCAACTGCTTACAAACAATGTGCGTCACCCACAGAGTGCCATGGGGCTATCTAGTTTACAAAAACCCTAGCAAACGATGAACGCTTATGCGAAGATTTCTCCCAGTTATTTGGCAAAAAAAATAGTACAATTATCGCTTTTTAGCTAGCGAGTTTGAATGCTTGGGATAAACGATTTGTGGCTGTTTGTTATCTCGGGCTTGTTGTTGAACATGACACCAGGCGCCGACCTTCTTTATCTTATTGATCGCTCTATATCTCAAGGTGTCCGCTATGGTATTGCCGCAGGGCTTGGCGCGAGTATGGGCTGTATTGTTCATATTTGCATTGCTGTACTGGGTTTAAGCGCAGTATTAGCAACTTCAGAATTTGCCTTCTCAGTTGTTAAATATATAGGTGCGGCCTATCTAGTGTATTTGGGTTGCTCGCTATTAATAAGCAAAAATAAAGTTGCAATTTCTACAAATAACACCTCCAAAAAAGGTGGTTTTTTTGCTGTCATGGGTAAAGCAATATTGATCAACGTTCTAAACCCAAAGGTGGCCTTGTTTTTTCTTGCATTTTTCCCTCAGTTTGTTGATGTAAGTTACGATAATTCAATTTTGGCATTTTTAATACTTGGCACAATATTCATTTTTAATGCTACTTTGTGGAGTGTTTTTGTTGCTTGGTCGGCATCGAGTGTTGCCAAAAAA
>JBBWVR010000006.1:0-15980 GCA_050256315.1 Gammaproteobacteria bacterium
TCAACCAAAAGATATTGAAGTTAACGAATTACTTGACCTCTCTGAGAAAAAGATTTTCGAAATTGCCGAACAAGTCTCGCGCAACAAACAAGACGTTGTAAACGTCAAAGACATTATTAAAGATGTTGTTAACCGTGTACACGAAATGCACGAAACAACGGGCGTTAAAGGCGTTGAGACTGGCTTTAGCGAGCTAGACAAACTGACATCGGGCTTTCAAGATGGTGATCTTATCATTATTGCTGGTCGTCCAAGTATGGGCAAAACCGCAATTTCGATGAATATTGTTGAACACGTCGCTATCAATAACTCCATCCCTGTTGCTGTCTTTAGCTTGGAAATGCCGACCGAACAGTTGGTATTGAGAATGATTTCTTCTTTTGGTCGTATTGACGCCTCAAAATTACGCGACGGTA
This sequence comes from Gammaproteobacteria bacterium, assembly GCA_050256315.1. Taxonomy (GTDB): domain Bacteria; phylum Pseudomonadota; class Gammaproteobacteria; order PS1; family Pseudothioglobaceae; genus Pseudothioglobus. The sequence continues at coordinate 417 of JBBWVR010000006.1, forward strand.
ACATGACCGAAGTGGATTGGAACAGTTTTAATCATGCGGTTCGTGCTTTTGAAGAGAATACCATTTTAATTGACGAAACACCCTCAATCACGCCAACTGAAATTCGCGCCAAATGCCGTCGTCTAAAACGCCAATACCCTGACTTAGGTCTAATTATGGTGGACTATCTGCAACTGATGACAGTACACGGCAAAGCGGAAAACCGAGTGCAAGAAATTTCTGAGATTTCACGCTCACTGAAAGCCCTGGCAAAAGAAATCAGTGTGCCAGTGATTGCCTTATCGCAGCTTAATCGTGGTGTGGAGTCACGACCAAAAACAGGCAAAGGCAGAATGCCACAAATGGCCGACTTGCGAGAGTCTGGTTCGATTGAGCAAGACGCCGACATTATCGGCTTTATCTATCGTGACGAGCAATATCACGACGATACTTATTCCAATCCTGAAGAAATTGGCAAAGCAGATCTGAAAATATCCAAGCATCGTAACGGTGCAACCGGCAATATAAAACTTGCCTTTATTGGTCAGTACGCACGATTCGAAGACCTTGCTTATGAAGACCAATTCCAAAACGTCACCGACGATCAAATGGACACGGCCTATCTTAACAATATGACACACTTCGACCAAGAACCTTTCTAAGTTTTACTGTCACTCCATAAGCATTACCCCCTATATGAGCACCTCTTTTATTCAAATCAGTGATTGTCATATTGATGATGAAATACTGGTTATGGGTGTCGACTCCACTGCAAATCTTAACCACGTTCTTAGTGATATAAAAAATGGAGAGTTCGATGCACTATTGATTAGCGGTGATTTAACCCACAATGGTACACCAAGTTCTTACAAGAAATTGCAAAAATGCCTTGCGGGTATTGATTCCAACATTCACGTTATGCCTGGCAATCACGATGATAAAGACAATTTATCAGCAACCTTTAACACCGAACTTCAAATGACTTTTCAATTGGGTGATTGGCAGATTGTCACTCTGGACTCGGTACAAACGAATAAAGTCAGCGGCCTTCTTAGTAAAGATCAATTGCACTTTCTGGATGACACCATTGGAAACTCCAATGCAAAATACATCGTTGTGTGCCTACACCACCCTATTGTCTCGATGAACAGTGGCTGGGATGATGAATTATCGTTGGAAAATCCGGAGGATTTGTTTGAAATCGTTGAACGATATTCACAGGTTAAAGCGATATTGTGGGGGCACGCCCACCAAAGCGAGACCTTTGAACATAAAGGCGTCTCGCTTTTTTCATGCCCTTCCACCGCACTGCAATTCAACGGCCCAGATAATATTGGCTACAATCATTACACACTCCATTCAAATGGCAAAATTGAATGCAAAACTCGCTGGTTATAATGCGCGATGAAGATCTAACTAAAGCTATTTATGACGCCGAAAGAGCGGTTAATTATTCGAATATCTGCGAGTTATTTGAGAATAACTTTCAAAAAATTTGCCGCTTTATTCCACTACTGCCCGGCATCAAAGATGACTATGTGGCCCTTAAAGGCGATCTCAACAAACTGCATTTGATTTGCCATGAAAAATCCCCTTATACCGGCACTTACACACTAACCCATAAACACGATCTGGATGGCGCTGGTATTGATCGGCCCGATATTCGCTTTAAACTGTATTTCGATGCCAAGTTATTAGAGGTCATTTCTATTTGTGAAGAAACAAAAATAAATAGTAATCATCCCAATAAAAGTAATTGCTCTGATTTGGCTTTGCAGTGGGAGTTAAATCACTTTATGTTAAGGTGGCTTGACTACTGTATTGATAGGTACAATGGCGCAACATGGCAGAGAAGCAAATAACAAACGATAACAGCAAATTGGTCATTGCCATTTCCTCAAGGGCGCTATTCAACCTTGACGAATCTCATCAAATTTACAAAGACAAAGGCGTTGAAGCCTATGCAAAGCACCAGCAGGAGAACGAAGATGTTGTCTTAGAGCCTGGGGTCGGTTTTACTTTGGTGAAAAAACTCCTTGCACTTAACAGTGACAAAACACCGATTGACGTTATTCTGCTGTCTCGTAACAGCGCTGATACGGGTCTGCGAATCTTTAATTCAATCGAACACTATGGTCTAAACATATCAAGGGCTGCCTTTACTAGAGGCGAAAGCACACATCCTTTTGTCGGTGCTTTTGAGGCCGATTTATTTCTTTCAAGTAACTATCACGATGTACAAAAAGCACTCGAATCTGGCTTTGCGGCCGCCTCTATTGTTGAATCAAAATCGGATCATGTCCACCCTTCTCAGCTTAGAATTGCCTTTGATGGCGATGCGGTTATTTTCTCAGACGAATCTGAAAAAATATTTCAGGAGCAAGGGCTTGAAGCCTTCGAGGAGAATGAAAAACTATCAGCCAATATCGAGTTAAAGGCCGGCCCATTTAAATCGTTTTTAGCTTCATTACAAAAAATTCAATCCACTTTTCCTGAGGAAAACAACCCAATCCGTACAGCACTGGTTACCGCGCGCTCAGCGCCATCACATAAACGTGTCATTCACACCATGCGTGAATGGGGAATTCGCATTGATGAAGCGTTTTTTCTGGGCGGATTAGATAAAGGCGTTTTCTTAAGAGAGTTTTCTGCGGATATCTTTTTTGACGACCAACATCAGCACTGTCATTCGGCAGCAAAATACGTGGCAACAGGCCACGTCCCAAGCGGAATAAAAAACAAATAATTAAGAGACCTTTGCACAAGCCATTTTAGATTTGACAGCGGGGGGGTCTATTTTACAAGGCATATTTTTTAAAGCTCTACTTGTTGTCTAGCAAAAAAAAATTAACATCGTAAAGTGGTAAAAAAAAACCCTACCCCAAAGGACTAAAGCTAAAATATGATAAAGCTGAGCCAAACAACATGCCTGCGTTTGTGCGAAACTTATGCTCTATGAGTATAAAAAATGTAGAAAAATTCTCATCAATAGCTGGTGTTATTAAATTCATATTTTTACAAACTTTTTATTCATTTTTATCACTCAACAAATTTAAAATGGTTTGTGCAAAGATCTCTACTTATGTTTTCCTTTGACTTTAAAGCCTATATTGGGGCGTGGGCAACCACCTCAAAAATCATTATAAAAACCATTCTGCCGTACTTTATTTTGGCGGAAACTTTGCTCTATTTTGACCTACTTAAGTACTTTGCTTTTATTTTTGAGCCCATCAGCCAAGCATTAAACCTCCCCGCAGAATCAGCATTAGCAATTGCTGTGGGCATGTTATTTAATCTCTATGGCGCTATTGCACTTGGCGCATCTTTGGGTCTTAGCGTTTACGAGTGGACGGTGCTTGGCCTGTTTTTAGGAGTGGCCCATGCGATGCCGGTTGAGTCAGCTGTTTTGAAAAAACTCGGCATTGGTTGGCGCTTTTCAACCCTGTTTCGACTTTCCATGGCTTTTATCGTACTATTGCCACTGCAGTTCATCCCTAAAGAGATGCTATTCGATGACCCTGACAGAGTGCAACAAATTCTCCAACCACTAACACTAACCCAAGGCAGTGATGTTTTTGTGTTTTTCTATACAACACTAATCAACGGTCTAACGTTGACATTGGAAATTGTCTTTTTAGTCAGCATAGTATTGCTTGTCAACCAAGGCATTAAAGGGTTTCGCATTGTGCAAAGTTTTGATAAACACTTAAGCCCAGTCGTTGCCCTAGTATCTGGCGCCCTACTTGGTATTCTTTATGGCTCAGGTATTTTGCTAAAAGAAGCTAAGAACTTATCAAGAAAACAAATTTTGTCTATTTGTTGTTTTTTGATGGTTGCTCACGCAATGATTGAAGATCCTTTGTTGTTTGTTCTTTTTGGGGCGAATATTACTGTGTTGATTACTTTTAGACTTATTCTCGCCATCATTGTTATCAGCCTTATCCTGTTGTTTTACGACCCAGTTAAAACGCGTTTTTCGAAGTAGAAAATCTTGATGCCTCTGCCGTTTATTGGCCTTACAAGAGGGGGTGTTTCATAGGTAAAATACCTTTCATACAAAAACAAACGGCAACATGAGCAAGAAAATACAAGCTATTAGAGGAATGAATGACCTTCTGCCCAAAGACTCCAATCTTTGGCTGGCCATGGAAGGGGTTATTAACAAGCTGTTAATCTCTTACGGCTACAAAAATATCCGCACACCAATCGTCGAAAAAACCGAAACATTCACTCGAGCGATTGGCGCAGTCACTGACATTGTCGAAAAAGAAATGTACACCTGGCAAGATCTTGGTGGCGACTCGCTGACTTTGCGTCCAGAAGGCACTGCTGGCTGTGTGCGCATGATGATTGAGCACAACTTACCCAGAGAGGGTATTCAAAAAGTGTTTTATCAAGGACCAATGTTTAGGCATGAGCGCCCACAGAAAGGTCGCTATCGCCAATTTCACCAAGTGGGTGTGGAAATATTTGGCGCAACGGAGGCAAAAATTGACGCTGAATTGATTGCCATGACGGCGCAACTTTGGCAAAGACTAGGGCTTGAAAACGTTGCTTTAGAAGTCAACTCACTGGGCTCGAACGAAACCAGAAAAGATTACAGAAAGCTGCTTTATAACTACTTCTCTAAACATAAAAACGAACTTGATGAAGACAGCTTGCGCCGCCTTGAAGTTAACCCATTGCGTATTTTAGATTCTAAAAATACTGATATGGGGCCATTGATTGCTAATGCGCCAAAAATGACAGATCACTTAGACGAAGATTCTGCCAAACATTTTGCAGAGTTTACTAATTATCTTGACTGTTTGGGCATTAACTACACCATCAATCCCAGACTTGTTAGGGGTCTAGACTATTACAACCGAACCGTTTTTGAATGGATTTCAAATGACCTCGGTGCACAAGGTACGATTTGTGCTGGTGGACGCTATGATGGCCTAGTTGAGCAAATGGGCGGCAAACCAACACCGGGTGTTGGGTTTGCGATGGGTTTGGAGCGCCTAATGTTACTTATCAGCGAGCAATCCGGATCACTCACACAACAAATACCAAGCCTGTATTTCGTCGCATTAGGTGAGCAGGCGCAACAAGCCTCGATGAGAATCTGCAATGACATTCACCAGGAGCTACCTGGAGTGATTGTGATCAACGACATCAGCATTGGCAGCCTCAAATCGCAGATGAAAAAAGCGGATAAATCGAATTCAGACTTTGCTTTAATTCTTGGTGAAGAAGAAATCAATAATAATCAAATTAGTATCAAGCCATTGAAAGGCCAAGGTGAACAACAATTAATTACGCTAGAGGGTATCATTGCCCATCTTCAGGAGATTTTATGAAAAACTTTATCAATGTCGGCGGCACAGAAGATGAGCAAGTCGAGCAGATTTCAAAATGGCTAAAAAACAACGGCATGCAAATAGTTGCAGGTATTGTCATTGGTCTTTCGGCTATTTGGGGTTGGAGTTTTTACGGCGATTATCAAGATAAAGAAGCCGAAAATGCCAGAACACTTTATTTAAACTATGTAACCAACACAAGCAACACAGGCGCTTACGACCAATTATTGTCGGATTATGGCTCAAGTTCGTATGCTGACCAGGCGACACTTGTGATGGCAAAGCAGTTATTTGATGCAGAAAACTATAATGGAGCGCTTATCTTAATAGAACCTTTAATCTCAAGCAATGACATTGCAATTAGCTCAACGTCGACGCTTCGTGCAGCCTCTGTTTATTTACAACTAGGCCAACACGAGAGCGCACTCTCCACGCTAGACTCACTTAGCGATACTAATTTTTCTGGCCTCGTTAACAACATGAAAGGTGATATTTACGTTGATCTTGGCAACACCTCCGATGCGCAAACTCACTACACTCTGGCGCTTAACAGTGTCACTGCGAATTCAACCTTGTCACAGTTAATTCAAGTCAAGTTAGACGATCTTAATTAAAAGAGATTTTTACAATAACCTCTAAACAAACCGGTAATTTATCGTGAGCCTACCCGTTATCTCGCTCGTTGGACGCCCCAATGTGGGAAAATCTACCCTGTTCAACCGCCTAAGCAAATCACGTCAAGCACTGGTCTCTGACTTTGAAGGTTTGACGCGAGACAGACAATACGCAACCATCAACTTGGACGATGGCGTTCCGTGTTCAATAATCGATACTGGTGGACTGACCAACGAAAAGAATATTATTGACTCGGGCATTCATGGCCAAGTTTTAAGTGCATTAGATGAATCCGACGTTGTCTACTTTATTGTCAGCGCTAGAGACGGTGTTACTGCACTTGATCATGAGCTTGCAAAACAACTCAGAAAACTGAAACTTACACTGATCTTAGTTTGTAATAAGGCCGAAGGCTCAAATCCGGCCTCCTTAGCTGAATTTTACGAACTCGGTCTTGGCGAGCCTGTTCCTATTTCCGCTGAGCATGGCAAGGGTATTGAAGAATTAATTGATCTAACATTACCACTTTTGCCCGAACCAACCGATGATATTGAGCAAGAAATTGAAGGTATTGCAGTTGCCGTTCTTGGAAGGCCAAATGTTGGAAAATCAACTTTAATCAACCGCATTTTGGGTGAAGAGCGTGTTTTAGCGCTCGATCTACCCGGCACAACGCGTGATACGATTTTCATCCCTTTTGAGCGTAACGACCAACTCTACACCTTAATAGATACTGCAGGTATTAGACGCAAGCGCAGTGTTGATCATAAAATTGAAAAATTTAGTATTCTAAAAGCGATTGAAGCGATTGAAAATTGCCATGTGGTCATTCTTATATTGGATGCTAGCGAAGGTGTTACCGAGCAAGATGCAACCCTATTAGGCATGGTTGCTGACAAAGGTCGAGCGCTACTGATTGTCAATAACAAGTGGGATGGTCTGGACGAATATCAGAAAAGTGAAGTCAAACGAAAACTAGACATCAAACTGTCTTTTGTTAATTACGCCTCGGTTCACTACATCTCGGCATTGCATGGCTCTGGTGTTGGGAAGTTGTTTGGGCCTATTAATAAAGCCTATGAAAATGCCGGCGCAAAATTTGGAACACCACTGCTCAATGATATTTTAGCTAAGGCCAACGAAGGACACCAACCGCCTCCTGTTGCGGGTAGACGCTTAAAGCTAAAATACATCCACCAATCGGGGTTTTTTCCACCAACCTTCACCGTGCATGGCAACCACCTACACAGCATTCCAAATGCTTATGGTCGCTATTTGCAAAACTTCTTCACCAATGCATTGGGTCTTACCAATACACCGATTAAATTTGAGTTCAAAAGCGGTGAAAACCCGTTCAAGGATAAGAAGAACAAGTTAAGCGAGCGCCAGATTCAAAAAAGAAGAAGGATGATGAAGTTTACTAAGAAAAAGAAGTAAGGATGGAGTGCTACTGTTAACTGAGAATTAAGTTATGCGCTTCTTTTGCGGCATTAACAAAACTCTCAAATAATGGATGACCATCTCTTGGTGTTGAAGTGAACTCCGGATGGAACTGACAAGCGACAAACCAGGGGTGGTCAGCAATTTCCACTATTTCAACCAATGAACCATCTTGTGATCTGCCAGAGATGTTCAACCCTGCTTTTTCAATTGCACCAATCAACTTATTGTTGACCTCATAACGATGGCGATGACGCTCGGTGATCATATCTTCACCGTAAATTTCTCGAGCTTTAGAGTTTTTTACTAAAGCGCATTCTTGACCACCAAGACGCATTGTTCCGCCAAGATTTGACTTGTCATCACGTGTTTGCACACTGCCATCTTCATCTTGCCATTCGGTAATTAAACCAATAACAGGATTGGGTGTTTCAATATCAAATTCAGTGCTATTGGCATTATCCATACCAGCTACATGGCGTGCAAATTCGATCACCGCCACTTGCATGCCGAGACAAATACCGAGATACGGCACCTTGTTTTCACGCGCATAGCGCACCGCCTCAATCTTGCCCTCAATACCACGAAGACCAAATCCGCCAGGCACAAGGATAGCACTCATTTCGCTTAAACATTCAGTGCCATTTTTCTCAATCTCTTCAGAGTCAAAATAGTGGATATTGACTTTAGTTTGGGTGTTTAAACCCGCGTGTATTAAGGCCTCAGACAAAGACTTGTAAGACTCTGTTAAGTCCATGTATTTACCAACCATAGCAACATCAACGCTGTGATTTGGGCGCTCGAGTTTGGATACTACATTATCCCACTCACTCAAGTCGGTCGCCTTACAGGAAAGCCCCAACTTTGCCACAACAATATCATCCAAACCTTGCTTATGAAGACTTTGTGGTACTTTGTAAATAGTGTCTACGTCCAACGATGTGAACACTGCATTTTCTGGAACACTGGTAAATAGGGCAATTTTCTTGCGATCTGCGTCAGGCAAGGGATGCTCTGAACGACAGATTAAAATATCAGGCTGAATACCAATACCTCTTAATTCTTTCACAGAATGCTGTGTTGGCTTGGTCTTTAACTCGCCCGCCACTTTAATATATGGCAACAAAGTTAAGTGGATAAACAGGGTATTTTCACGGCCCAACTCAAGACTCATTTGTCGAATCGCCTCTAAGAAAGGTAGTGATTCGATGTCACCCGCCGTACCGCCAATCTCAACTAAGGCGACATCAGCACCCTCGGCGCCTGCTTTTGTTAGACGTTTAATTTCATCCGTGATATGAGGGATGACTTGCACCGTTGCACCGAGGTAATCACCTCGACGCTCGCGCTCAATCACATTTTCATAAACCCGGCCAGCAGTAAAGTTATTTTTCTTGCCCATTTGAATACGAACAAATCTTTCGTAATGCCCTAAATCTAGATCTGTTTCAGCGCCATCATTGGTAACAAATACCTCGCCATGCTGAAAAGGACTCATCGTTCCTGGATCAACATTAATGTAAGGATCTAGCTTAAGAAGGGTAAGGTTTAGCCCGCGTGTTTCAAGGATTGAGGCCAAAGATGCAGAGGCGATTCCTTTCCCTAAAGAGGAAACAACACCACCGGTAATAAAGATGTATTTTGTCATGAAAAACTAACAAGTTTGAAATAGTTATGATACACAAATTTGTGTAGAATATGAAGACATCAAATCAAAGTAATCACAATGGGTTATAGACAATTTATAAAGCGGCTTTATCCCTATATTAAAGCCCATATTGGCAAACTTGTGTTTATCTCTTTGATGATGGTTTTTGCCACCGCTTTTGAAGCTATCATCCCAGAAATTACCGGTCAAATTGTTGATAAACTATTTGTAGACGACCGTACCGACCGCACATCCCTAATTTACGCTAGCGGGTTGTTATTCCTCATCATTTTAAGTTCGCTTTTCACCCTCACCTCGGTTGGCGCAAGTTCTTGGGTTTCTAATAAAGTTATTATGGATCTTCGAGTGGACATGTTTGCCAAACTACTCAAACTGCCAAAATCGTATTTTGACAAAAACACCACCGGCGGCACGCTATCAAAACTTACATTTGATGTCGAGCAAATTGCACTTGCGGCTTCAACCATCTGGCTGGAGTTTATTAAATCATCTTTAATGGTGTTACTATTAACCGGCTATTTGTTCTACAAAGATTATCGTCTAAGCCTTATCCTGCTGGTGCTCTTGCCCTTGGTGTATGTTGCGGTAAAAGCCTCAAGTATTCGCATGAGAGATGCCTCTGTAAAAGTGCAAACCTCAATGGGTAAAATGACGCATCTGCTGGATGAAAACATATCAAGTAATGACTTGGTTAAAATTTATCAAGCGCAAAAAGCAGAAAGTGGTAAATTTAGCTCACTTATTAACATCATTCGCCAGCAACGCTTTAAAGTGGATATGTCAACCGCAGCCAATACTGCCTTTGTTAACTCGCTCATTGGACTGTCACTTGCGTCTGTTGTCTATCTTTCATCGACCACTTTTAAAATGGGTGCTGGAGACTTTTTGGCATTTTTTATGGCCATGGGTATGTTGGTTAAACCAGCGAAAAATCTAATCAATATCAACAAACCTTTTCAACAAGCAATCGCTGCGGGGCAAAGTGTTTTTGCGCTTGTTGATGAAAAATCTGAACCCAATACAGGCTTAAAAACTCTCAACAATATTAAGGGTGAAATCAGCTTTAAAAATATCTGTTTTAGCTACAACGGTGAAAGGGCTTCTCTTAAGAACATCAACCTAGAGATTAAACAAGGTGAAACTGTTGCCCTTGTCGGCAGTACCGGCAGTGGTAAGACAACACTGGTTAGCCTGATAGCGCGGTTTTACAATCCTACGTCAGGCAGTATCTCGATTGATGGGCAAAATATCAACGATATTGAGCTCACTGCACTTAGATCTCAAATCTCTTTTGTTGACCAGAACGTGCGCTTATTTAACGACACTGTGAAGAATAATATAGCCCTAGGTCAAGGTGATACGATGGCAATTGAGTTGATTGAACAGGCTGCGGATATTTCCAATTCTGTCGAATTTATTAACAAGCTGGATAAACGCTTTGATACAGAAATAGGCGAAGATGGCACCACGCTCTCTGGCGGTCAACGTCAAAGACTTTCAATTGCCAGAGCGATAGCTAAAGACAGTCCTATTTTGATTCTAGACGAAGCAACTTCGGCACTAGATTCGGCCACTGAAAGATTGGTTCAGTCGGCGATTGACAAGATGCAGGAGGGACGCACAACGATTATCATTGCCCACAGACTCAGCACCATTCAAAACGCCGACCGCATTGTTGTCTTAAAAGAAGGAGAAATCATTGAGCAAGGCTCGCACCTTGAATTGCTGAAAAAATCTGGTGAATATGCAAAACTTAATCAACAACAATTCCCTTAAAAAAAAATACAGCACTATTTGTTAAACTGAAAATTTTTTTTTTGTGATCACAACAAATATATTTCGCTATAATTGTGATCACAAATTTCATGAAAAAGGGAAACAACATGGGTAAATCTTTAACACCTTTTAATTGGCAAGATGCCATGTTTCTAGAGGGACAACTGACAGGCGAAGAAAAACTTATTCGCGATACTGCTCATGACTATTGTCAGACAAACTTGGCGCCGCGCATAGTAATGGCCAACAGAAATGAAACCTTTGATCGGCAAATTATGACTGAGTTTGGTCAGCTAGGACTTTTGGGAGCAACATTGCCTTCTGAGTACGGTGGTAGTGAGGTTAATTATGTCAGTTATGGACTTATTGCGCGTGAAGTTGAGCGCATTGACAGTGGTTATCGTTCTGCAATGAGCGTTCAATCCTCTCTTGTAATTCATCCAATTTATAGCTATGGCAGTGAAGAACAAAAACGTAAATATTTACCAAAATTACTTACTGGTGAGTGGGTCGGCTGCTTTGGCTTAACAGAGCCGAACTCAGGCAGTGACCCTGCCTCAATGTCAACCCGTGCTGAAAAAGTTGAAGGAGGTTATCGCTTAACCGGCAATAAAATGTGGATTACCAATTCGCCTATTGCAGATGTATTTGTGATTTGGGCAAAATTAGCAGGCGTTATTCGTGGCTTTATTCTTGAAAAAGGCATGGACGGGTTGTCAACACCAAAAATCGAAGGTAAATTCTCACTTCGGGCCTCCATTACCGGCGAAGTTGTAATGGATAATGTTTTTGTGCCTGAAGAAAACCATTTTCCTAATATAAGTGGCCTCGGTGGTCCATTTGGTTGTTTAAATAAAGCACGTTATGGTATTGCTTGGGGGGCGCTCGGTGCTGCTGAATTTTGCTTCCAGGCAGCACGAAACTACACTCTCGAACGCAAACAATTTAATCGCCCATTGGCCGCCAACCAACTTATTCAAAAAAAGCTTGCTGATATGCAGACTGAAATCAGTCTGGGCTTACAAGGTTGCTTACAGATGGGGCGTCTAATGGACAATAACCAGTGCCCCGTTGAGCTCATCTCAATGATGAAGCGCAATAGTTGCGGCAAGGCGTTAGAGATTGCCCGCAATGCCAGAGATATGCACGGTGCTTATGGAATCAGTGATGAGTATGGCGTCATTCGCCACATGATGAATCTTGAAACGGTTAATACTTACGAAGGCACCCATGATGTGCACGCACTAATCCTGGGAAGAGCAATCACCGGCATCCAGGCATTTTTCTAATGGCAGGCGCATTACATGGCATCAAAGTCATTGACTTAAGCCGTATTTTAGCAGGTCCATGGGCCTCGCAAATGCTAGCAGATATGGGTGCTCAAGTGATTAAAGTTGAGCAACCCAACAAGGGTGATGATACAAGATATTGGGGACCCCCTTTTATCAAGGAACAAAGCGAAGCTCAGCCGCCTCAATCCGCCTATTTTCACTGCGCCAATCGTAACAAACAATCTATTGCAATTGATATACAAAAACCAGCCGGTCAAAAAATAATCCAAGAACTTGTTGTTGACGCGGATGTTGTCATTGAGAATTTCAAAGTCGGTGCTCTAGCTAAGTACGGATTAGACTATCCAACACTTAAAAAACTCAACCCGAATTTGGTTTATTGCTCTATCACAGGCTTTGGTCAGACTGGCCCTGCCGCAAATAAAGCAGGCTATGACGCTATGATCCAGGCCGAGGGCGGACTGATGAGCATTACGGGAGAGGTCGATGGTGAGCCGATGAAAGTTGGTGTTGCGCTTACTGATATAATGGCTGGACTATACAGCTGTAACGCAATACTTGCTGCCCTGATGGCACGTAATCAGATTAACAGAGGGCAGTACATTGACATCGCTTTGCTTGATGTGCAAGTAGCTACACTTGCCAATCAAGGCATGAACTATTTGATAACAGGTGAAAACCCACAGAGGCGTGGAAATGGTCATCCCAATATTGTCCCCTATCAAAACTTTAAAACCAGTGACGGAAACATGATTTTAGCAATTGGTAACGATACTCAATATCAAAGGTTTTGTGAGCTTACAGGCTGTCAAGAGCTTACTAACAATCCAGAATATGCCACAAACGAACAGCGTGTACTTAATCGAGCGTCATTAATTCCACTAGTAGCCAAATACATGGGAAACCATACAACCGATTGGTGGATAGATAAATTAAAAGTGCTAGGCGTTCCTTGTGGCCGAGTCAACACAATAAAACAAGTTTTCAATCATGAGCAAATCAAACATCGGAATCTTGTCAAGAAAATTCCAGATAGCAACGGCAAACTCATTAAAACTATCGGCTCACCGATCAATCTTTCTGAGACACCACTTAAGTACCACTCTGCTTCGCCGAACCTTTCACAGCATGCCGTGGAAATACTCTCAGGCGAACTGGGTTTCAGCGATAGCAAAATTCAACAATTAATTAAAACTGGCATCGTTGGCTAAAGTATGGCACCTTTAAAGCCTTTTAAGTGCCCGAGCTGAATCCAAGACCTCTCTGACACGCTCTGCAGCATTCGACAAATCCTTAAATTTCTCTAAATGCCATAGGATTAGACTCGCGGTATAAACCAAGCCATCATAAAACATTCCTTTTTCACCAGAAAGTGCCGCCTTTCCTAGGGCAACTGTATGCTCTGCCAATGCTTTTTTATCACCTTTAAGGCTCAAATTTTGTGGAAATGCAATCGCCCTCAACGCTTGTTCTATACCCATTTCCTTAGGGTCAATCTCTGTTCGGACTTTTTCCACTTCACCGACATAAGAGATCATCAAGCCTTTTTGGCGCAATGAAGGCACGACACCCCCTTCAACACCTCGAATAACCAAACTGGTATCAAAACCAGCCCTCGCTGTTAAAGCGGCATAAATGGGCGGATAAGGCTTATGCACAAAGCCCAAAATCGAATGCGTGCGCTTCGCCCTGATTGGGCCAATAAGGCTCTCCACGGTATTAACAACCGTTCTTTTAACAATCTTATTTCTCAGTGAGACCAGATCATGCAGTGACGCACAATAGCGACTTTGATCAAGATAGGCCCAGCCTTTTTTACTGTCTTCAAGTCGCGTCTTTGCTTCTTTAACGCTAAATTCAATGTTGTTATTCAGCACCTGATTGACGTGTTTGTGGGTAAGACCGAACTTTGGCGTAACACTGTCCAGCCCATGAATAATACATGGCAAGCCCAGTTCAGCTAATAACGGCGGCAAAAAAGCCGAAATCGGAATCGAGCGATTGTAACCACTATAAGGGTCACCTAAGTCGACCAAATCCTCTACATCGGCCTGTTGGCGGTCTGTGGCCTTTAATAGCGCATCCAGTATGCCAAAATTCTCTTCGATGGTTTCTCGTTTCATTCGTAACGCTATCAAAAAAATAGCCGATTGAACGTCGTCTATCTCACCATCCAGAATAGCACTCATCGCGGCACTGGCTTCTTCGAGCTCAATATTTTTACTTAACTCGGGGCCGGTAGCAATTCTTTGAATAATAGAATGGATTAAGGTTTGCGCACTCATTGATCGGGGTTTATCTCAACGTAAATAACTTCTTTCTCTATTTTAACGCGAAATAAGTTCAGCGATTCGACGCCCTCTTCCAAACTTTTGCCACTTGCGAGGTCAAAAGAAAAGCCGTGCAGCGAACATTTTACCCGACCGTCTTGAATGCATCCGAGACTTAACTGGAAATCTTCGTGTGGGCAGCGATTCTCAAAGCAATAAAGCCTGTCATTGTAATTAGTTAAAACAAGTCGATTGTCGCCAACAGAGATCTCTGTCATGGCGCTTGGCTTTGGTGGTTTCTCGAATACCTTAAACCACATTGTTTAGAAGAACGACCACAACCTGTTGCTATCTAAATGTGCACGACATTTGGAAAGTTGTCGTTTGTAATCATTCGATTTTTTTTCAACTTGCTTAGCAACTTTTATCAACCAAGCTTTGTCTTTATAGCTTTTTTTATTAAAGCCGTTATGCCCTTCATGATAGGCTAAATATTGGTTATAAGCATCCAATTTAGAGATTTTAGAGCGCACTTTAGATTGATTCACATACCAACCAACAAAATCGACCGAATCAGCAAAATTACTACGACTAGCATCACTATTGCCGGTTTTCAGCTGATACCATTCCCAAGTTTCAGTCTTTGCTTGCGAATAACCATATGAAGAGCTTGGCCTTGGTCCTGGAATAAAGCCAAGATAGGTGGTTCTTGCTGGTTGCGCTCTCGAGGAGAAATGCGACTCTTGATAAATAATAGCCAACTGCAAATGCATTGGCACTTGATATCTCTGCTCGCTTTTTTTAACAGCCTGATACCAACTCACCTTTTCATCAAGGAGTTGGCAAATGTCAACAACCTCTCTTGCAGGGGTTGAAAAACAACCAGATAAAACGATCGCCAAAGCAAAAGCGATCAGTTTCTTCATTTAAAAAATGCGTAGTAGGATGTAATAATTTGCATCACCAGCAAAAAGGTGAACATTAGCTTAATCGTGCTATCAGTTAACGGTTTCTTATCCTCAGCGCCGTTCTCAAGTTTAACATTCACCGCAACTAGCCCTTTGTCCGATTCCTCTGTTTTAAACGCAACCCTAGTGTCACTTCTTAAGCGTGATTTGTTATAAACGTTCTTTTGATGTACAAAATACTTCTCACCATCATCGCCGGTAATAAATCCGTAT
>JBBWVR010000007.1:0-10463 GCA_050256315.1 Gammaproteobacteria bacterium
TAAATTACTAGCCAATATCAATTTTTTCCGAAATTTTTCTGACTCAATTGGACTGAATTTCGAGAATTCCGAAAGCGCCATTCAGCCAATGATTATCGGTGAAAGCGACAAAGCGCTTGAACTCAGTAAAAAGCTGTTTGAAATAGGGTTTTACGTCAGCGCGATTCGCCCGCCCACGGTGCCACCTAATACAGCCAGATTACGTTTTACCCTTTGCGCCGATCATAGCTTTGAGCAGATCGAATCACTTCTCACCAAGGTAACCGATGTTATGGCATAAAACCGTTGGCAATGGACCAGATTTGGTTTTATTGCATGGTTGGGGTTTTAGTAGTGATATTTTTGACTCACTTATAGATCGATATAAAAACGAATACCGCATTACTGTCATTGACTTGCCTGGTCATGGACGTAGCGAGGACGTAGACGGTGGAATCGACGGGTGGTGTAGGTCCATCATTGCTTTATTGCCAAACAATACAACCCTCGTGGGCTCGTCTCTCGGTGGGCTTTTAGCAATAAAAATTGCCAGCATAACATCCATTAAACACCTAATTCTTGTTGGTGCGTCACCAAGCCTTACGAACCATAAAAACTGGCAGTATGGTATGGAAGCTGAAATCTTTAATCGCTTTGCTAGCGATCTTAAGCAGAATCATAGCAAAACCTTAAGACGCTTTGTAAGCCTTCAAAGCAAAGATAAGGGTCTAATGAAAACCCTTTTTGCAGGCATTGAAAAATATCCACTCTCCGACAACGCCATGTCGCAAGGCCTGAGTATTTTACTCAATACCGACCTACAAGAGATTTTTAAAACAATCGACATACCAAAATCGGTTGTTTTGGGTGAGCTTGATATGCTTGTGCCGCGCTCAATCGAATCCTGGTACAGTTCACATGGCGCACAAACCCAATTACTGCGCACAGGGCACTTGCCTTTTCTAGAAAAAAGCTTTACATTGCCAGAGGTCTGACAAAAAAAATTGTTTCGGTATAATTTAAGACTTCATTACTCTGAGGGTATTAAATGAGTGCATTAGTGGGTGTTATTATGGGGTCGAAATCCGATTGGCCAACGATGAAAAATGCCGTTGATATGCTAGAAGCATTCGACGTCCCTTATGAGGTTAAAGTGGTTTCTGCTCACCGCACTCCAGACTTAATGTTCGAATACGCCGAAAGCGCTGAAGCTCGAGGATTAGAAGTTATTATTGCTGGCGCTGGTGGCTCGGCACATTTACCTGGCATGGTTGCCGCCAAAACGATTGTCCCCGTTTTGGGCGTACCCGTGCAGTCACGCGCACTCAGTGGCAAGGATTCATTACTCTCTATTGTGCAAATGCCCGGTGGCATTCCTGTTGGCACTCTTGCTATTGGTGATGCTGGCGCTAAAAATGCGGGCATATTAGCGGCACAAATTGTGGGCAACCACAATGCTGAGATTCGAGCAAAAGTGTTGAAATTTCGCTCAGAGCAAACACAAGATGTTCTGGATAACCCAAACCCTAAAGACTAGCTTATGAAAATTGGTGTTCTAGGTGCCGGCCAACTCGGCAGAATGTTAGCGATCGCAGCCTACCCGCTCGGTCATCAAATGGCATTTACTGCCAATTCTACAAATGAGCCCGCCGCCTTACTTGGTCAAACCTTTGTCAATAACAACAAGCAAGATTCAATCGAGCAACTCACCAATATCTCTGAAGTAATCACTTATGAAAGTGAGAATACCGACGTAGAGGTTGTTAAAGAGATAAGCAAAAAAATACCGACATATCCTGGTGCAAAATCACTGTTTACAACACAGCACCGCGGTCGAGAAAAGGCAATCTTTGATAAACTTAGTATTCCTTGTGCACCCTATCAAATGGTCAACTCTCTTGCAGACCTTAAAACGGCAGTTGAAACAATTGGCTTACCGGCAATTCTGAAAACAGCAACTGAGGGTTATGACGGTAAGGGGCAATTTGTTATTCGCAGTAATGATCAACTAGAAAAAGCTTGGCAAAGCATGAACGGTGTTGAAGCCATTCTTGAAGGCTTTGTTAATTTCAAACGAGAGTTGTCTTTGATTGCGGTTCGCGGCCTTGATAATAGCCACAAATACTACCCCTTGGTAGAGAATACACATCACAACGGCATCTTACGGCTGACGATTGCACCGGCTGAAAATATTAGCGTCAAAGTACAAGAACAGGCGGAGCATTACATGCAAACTCTGCTCGATGAGATGGCTCATGTTGGTGTGCTGGCGATTGAACTTTTTGAAACGAGCAGTGGCCTTGTTGTCAATGAAATGGCACCAAGAGTGCATAATTCTGGACATTGGAGTATTGAAGGGGCTCGCACCTCGCAGTTCGAAAACCACGTTCGTGCGATTACTGGCTCACCTCTTGGCGAAACAACTTGTCTACAGCAATACTGCGCAATGATTAATATTATTGGCGAACATGGGCCGGTTGATAAAGTACTTGAGCTTAGTAATGCTCATCTTCATTTGTACGGAAAAACACAACGCAAAGACCGTAAATTAGGACATATCACCATCACCGCCAATACGCTTAACGAGCTCAACACCGCATTGAGTGTGCTAGAAGCGTTTATGCCTTAGCAGAGAGACTCTGTTCGAAGCGCTCAGCCAGCCCTTCCTCGTATTGATAAGCGGCTACTTCACTGATCTCAACACCCTCTAAAAATTGGCAGACATGAATCATCTCATGACAAAAAGTGATGATAAATTGACGCTCGCTAAGACTCGCTTCTATTTCGATAAAAAACTTACCATCACCTTCATAATCTGTCCACGCCATGGCATCCTCAATAGGATGAATGCTGAGATCAATTAGGGGTTTGGTTTTATTTGGAAATAAATCCTCACAACAAAAATTGAATAATTGTCGCGAGAGATTCTTTTGATGTTTATTGCCGCCTTGTACGTAGAGCATGTCAGCAATAATACTTAATTTTTGTCCAAATCATATTGAAATAGTTTATGTAAAGACTTCTATCAAGCGAAGTGCTTTTCTAGATAATTGATAATGGCATCGGATTCGTAAACCCAAGAGATCTCATCTTCACCTTCGATTTTCAAACAAGGCACTTTAACCTTGCCGCCCATCAACTCCAACTCTTCCCTAAATTCGCCGGCTTGCGCATTGCAAGTTTCAATCTTAAGATTTAAGCGCTTAATAGCACGACGCGTTTTAATGCAAAACGGGCAAGCATAAAACTGATAAAGCTTTAACGTTGCTGTTTTTTGATTAACATCAGCTTGGGCGTCATCGGTGCGCTTCAGTCTTGAAGGGCTAAAAATCCAATCAATCAAAATGATCAATCGGCCTAACCCCTCGCGCAATCCTTTAAGCACTAATCTCACAGTTTCGCTTTATATGCTGTTAATGTGTTTTCAAGCAAAGTTGCAATCGTCATTGGACCAACACCGCCTGGAACTGGAGTAATGCCAGCTGCTTTTTCTTTAATCGCATCAAAATCAACATCGCCACACAATGTGCCGTCATCCAATCTATTGATGCCTACATCGATCACGATTGCGCCGTCTTTAATCCAGTCGCCCTTAACAAACTTCGGAATACCCACACCCGCGACAACAATATCTGCTTGTCTAACTTTGGCTGCCACGTCTTGTGTTTTCGAATTACAAATAGTGACCGTGCCTCGTGCGTTTAACAACTCCATAGCCATCGGACGACCAACAATATTTGACGCACCAATTACCACACAGTCCTTACCCATCACATCAACACCCACTGATGCCAACATCGTCATCACACCTTGAGGTGTGCAAGGACGCAAGTAAGGCTTATTTTGCATTAGCTTACCAATATTTTCACTGCAAAAACCATCAACATCTTTCATTGGAGAGATGCGCTCTAAAACCTTGTTTGAATCTATATGCTTTGGTAATGGCAATTGCACCAAAATACCGTCAATATGTGGATTTTCATTTAGGCGATCCACTTCATTCAATAGCTCTTCTTCTGTAATATTTTCAGATTTCTTAATTTTGTCTGAGTAAAATCCAGCTTCAATACACGCCAACTCTTTATTACGAACATAAACACGTGACGCAGGATCTTCACCAACTAGGATAACAGCCAAGCCTGGTGGGCGATCAAATGTTTTTACTTCTTCAGCAATTTTGTTTCTTAAGTCTTGGGCAATTTGTTTGCCATCAATGATGTTATCCATTTTTAAGTTCCTTTATAACTTTATCTAAATCATGTTGCGTGTCAACGCCTAAGCCCGTTGGGCCGCAAGCTGGGGCGACATGAATGTCGAAACCCTCGTTCAATATTGTCAGTTGTTCTAGTTTTTCAGCCCCTTCAAGACACGAACTACTTAACTGTGCATATTGGCTTAAAAAACCAACCCGATACGCATAAATACCAATGTGGCGATAACAAAGCCCTAAGTCCAATTCTTGTGCATTTCGAAACGCAGGAATCGGTGATCTTGAGAAGTACATCGCTTTGCCGCGCATATTATATACAACTTTGATGCAGTTTGGATCAAAGTAGAGGTCTTCTGTCTCTATCTGCTCGCACAATGTAGCCATATCCATCTTGCTTTCATTAAGGTTGTTTGCCACTTGATCAATCACTACTGGGCTTAACATCGGCTCATCGCCCTGCACATTAACAATAATCTCATTATCTTCAATCCCAAGCATACTCACCGCCTCGGCAATCCTAGAAGTGCCCGAGGTATGGCTGTCGCTTGTCAAACAAACTTCAGCGCCAAAAATCTTGGCAACATCACTGATTCTTTCGTCATCTGTGGCAATAATAACGCGCTTCGCTGCGCTCAATATTGCATTTGAATAGGTGCGCTCAATCAGTGTTTTACCGTGAATATTTTTGAGTAATTTCCCCGGCAGGCGGGTGGAATCATATCTGGCAGGAATGATAACGGAAAAGTCCATTACGCCTTGGGTTGTAACTCCCGAGCCTCTTCAACAAGAAGAACGGGGATGCCGTCTTGAATCGGGTAAGCCAACTGGTTTTTTTCGCAAATAAGCTCATCACCCACCTGCTCCAACGGGCCATTGCATTTTGGGCAAACCAACATATGCAGTAAATTTTTATCGATCATAGTTTAGACTCCAATTGCTGATAGAAATCATCGCTTAATTCAGCATTGACCACCAAATACCACATCTGACTGGTCGCAAAAGAACTACATTTTACACAATCCTTAGAAGTCATTAAGATCGGATGATCTTCGTCAAAGTTTAAGTCCTTATCGGAAAACGGGTGATGATCGGAAAAAGGCTTTTGCACAACATCAACCCCTAATCCTTCCAGGGTAGCGAAAAATCGCTCGGGTTTGGCTATGCCAGCGACACCATAACAGCGAGTTGTTTTGAAGCTATCCAGAGATTTTTCTTCGCCTGTAACAGCATTAATGAATTTCTTTGCCATAAGATGACTCGAGATCTTAGCGTCGACACCCCCGCCATTATTAATGACAATATCAACCGATGCTAATCGAGAAGGTAATTCTCTAAGAGGGCCTGCAGGAAGTAGCAAGCCATTTCCCAGCTCATCAACGGCATCAACAACGGCTATTTCAATTTCCCTACCCATGGCGTAATGTTGCAAGCCGTCATCACTAATAATGATATCAACCAAATTATGCTCGTTTAGATACTGCACTGCCAATGAGCGCTTTCTCGCCACCACAACTTTTGCCTTGGTCTCGCTAACAATGAGTGCTGGCTCATCGCCACATTCTGAGGGCTTAGTAGAACCTGTCACTAACAATATGTTTTGCTTATATTCTCCGCCATAGCCCCTAGAGACAACACCCACTCGCTTACTTTGTTTTTCAAAATAACGGCAAAGGGCAATAACAATCGGCGTCTTTCCACTACCACCAACGGTGACATTACCCACCACAATAACAGGAATGTTTGAGTGGTAGACTTTCAACACGCCAAATTTATAGCAATAAAACCTTAAACGACTAAGAATAAAAAAGGCCGCTGACAAGGGCAACAAAAGCAGGTTTGTTAAACGCACTTTATTCAAATCAACAATCCTTGATGAGCTAGACATATTCGAAGCTTTTATTACCTTAAATAGAGGAATTATGACAAAATATTCCCACCATGAGTGTTGAATTTCAAATTTCCAATCAATATTTACGATCCAATCGAAAAAAAGGATTTGTTTCTTTTATTTCTGGTGTTTCAATGATAGGCCTCATCTTAGCGGTAATGTCTCTAATTACTGTTTTGTCAGTGATGAACGGCTTTCATGGCGAGCTTAGAAATCGTGTCTTAGATGCTATTTCTCATGGCTACATTACAGGTGACGATCAAACACTTGCTGACTGGATGCAACTGCACATCGCCATTAATGAGCAGCCTCACATAGTAGCCTCATCACCTTACGTTGAAGACTTCGCTCTAATGACCTCAAAAGGCGCCTCACAAGGCGTTAGCGTTAGAGGAATTATCAGCGAATTCGAACTTGAAACATCGAGACTATTAAGTGATATTAAGTACGGCGAATTAATGCTCTCAGCAGAGACAAAATCAACGCTCATTGGTATTGGTTTGGCAAACTCATTAGGCGTGGGCATTGGCAGTTCAGTCAACCTAATTGCGCCCAGTAAAAGCGACGTCGGCATACTAATTCCAAAATTCGAGCGCTTTAAAGTGGTTGGTATATTTAACGCTGGCCTTAATGAATACAACAACGCCCTAGCCTTTATTTACCTAAATCATGCTCAAGCGTTATTTAGCATGGATGAGCGCATTTCGGGCATTCGACTGAAAGTCGATGATATTTTTGCGGCCGACAAAATAAGTGCCGAAGTTGTTGCCGCGCTTGGTAAAGAAGATTATATTGCGGTCGACTGGATGCAGCAAAAGCGTAACTTTATTCGCGCACTCAATCTTGAAAAACAAATGATCGCGATTGTGCTGTCACTCATTATTGCAGTGGCTGCCTTTAATATTGTGTCGATGATGGTGATGGTAGTGACGGATAAAAAATCCGATATTGCCATCCTCAGAACGATTGGTATGACGCCTGGGCGAATTGTAAAAATATTTTTCTACCAAGCCGTTAGTATTGGAGTGATAGGTATTGCGATTGGTGTCACCTTAGGCATATTGCTGGCAAGCAATATTGAAGGGGTTATTTCAACCATTGAGTCAATTTTGGGTTTTCAGTTTTTCCCAACCGATGTTTTTTATATTAACCGCTTTCCATCTGAAATAAAAATAAGTGACGTCGTCAATGTTGTCATTGGCGCATTCGTGCTCGTTCTTATTGCAGCAATCTACCCAGCAAGACGCGCAGGCAAAGTGAAAATTTCAGAGGCACTGCGTTATGAGTAATTTAATTGAATGCCACTCACTTGGCTTCTCTTATGGCGATGATGCCAATCAAACTCACGTCCTGAATAATATTAATTTTTCAATGAAATCAGGAGAATCGGTGGCGATTTTAGGTCAGTCTGGTTGTGGTAAATCTACTTTACTCAATTTGATTGCGGGCCTTGATACGCCGACTTCAGGCGAGGTTTTGATTAAAAACACCAATATATGCTCTCTGAATGAAAACGCAAGAACAAAGCTTCGAGCCGACACCTTTGGTTTTGTTTACCAATTCCACCATTTGTTGCGTGATTTTAGCGCACTAGACAATGTCGCCTTACCACTACTTATCAAGGGTGATGATAAAAAAAGCGCTTTACAAAGTGCAGAAGGCTTGCTAAAGAAAATCGGTCTTGGGCGTCGACTACAACACAAACCTGGTGAACTCTCAGGCGGTGAGCGCCAAAGAGTAGCTATTGCCAGAGCAATAATTACCAAACCAACCTGCCTTATTGCAGACGAACCTACTGGCAATCTTGACGCACATAGCGCCTCTGAGGCGCTGTCTTTATTGTTAGAACTTAATGAAGAAAGACGATCTTCGCTATTGATTGTTACCCATGATCAGACAATTGCCAATAAAATGGACAGAATCCTAACTCTTAGTAATCAAACTCTTAAATAATATATGCAGCTCAACCAATTAGAACTTAGCTACTCCCCTGAACACGATCGTCTGATTTTGCGTATCGGCACAACCACTGATGAAATCATTCAATTATTTTTTACCAGACGATTTGTTCATATTTTTTGGCCGGTTCTGCAACAAGCAATCGGTGCGCTAGATAGTGAATATATTGCTGAAGCAGCTTCGGACGAGGCTAAAAACAAACCATCAGGAACCGGCACTATCAGCCATAGCGACGAATCTTTTGAACTAAACACAGGCCTACTTACAGGCGATGAGGCTGTGCTAATCACAAACTTTGGCCTTACTTACAAGAACGAGGGTATCACAGAATTTAGTTTTACCGGTATTGACGGAGTCGTTGTAACGCTTAATTTAAATCAAGGCCTTATCGGCAGCTTATCCACTCTCATTGAGCAAATTATGCCTAAAATCGAGTGGGGTATGAATCTTGACGAGCTAGAAATGCAACTCGCCAGCGAGGATGACAGGGTTATTCACTAATAGTATAGATAATTAGTTGATTTTTGATTTAACGTTTGTTATCTTATTGAACTCATCAACGTAACAAAGTGTTGGCTCGTAAGCATCTTTTTCACTTTCATCGTACTGCGAGTAAGCAGCAATAATCAATAAATCGCTAACATCTACTTTATGCGCTGCGGCACCATTAACTGAGATAATGCCGGAGTGATCTTCGCCACGAATAGCGTAAGTTGTAAAACGGTTGCCATTATTGATATTGTAAATGTGGATATGTTCGTATTCACAAATGCCAGCCGCATCTAAAAGTACGCCGTCAATGGCGCACGAGCCTTCATAATGAAGCTCGCAAGCAGTAGCGGTGACGCGATGAATCTTCGCCTTCAATAAGGTGGTTAGCATAGAGATTTTTTGGGTGAATTAAGCCAGGAATTTAATCATGATACCGGCAGCAATGGCAGAGCCAATAACACCAGCAACATTTGGACCCATCGCATGCATCAATAAGAAGTTATGCGGATCAGATTCAAGACCAACTTTGTTTGATACTCTAGCAGCCATCGGTACAGCAGAAACACCTGCAGAGCCGATCAATGGATTAACTTTATGCTTACCAAACAAATTCATCAGCTTTGCCATTAATAGGCCACACATTGTGCCAATGGCAAATGCCACCAAGCCCAACAGTAAGATACCCAAAGTATCAATCTTAAGGAATTGCTCGGCCATCAATTTCGAGCCAACTGCTAAACCAAGGAAGATGGTAACAATGTTAATCAGAGAGTTTTGCACGGTATCACTTAGACGATCAACCACGCCAGACTCTTTCATTAGGTTACCAAAGGCGAACATACCCAATAACGGTGCCGCGTCTGGCAATAGCAAAGCAACAGCAATCAATAACAACAACGGGAAAATAATTTTCTCTGTCTTTGATACTTCACGCAGTTGCACCATTTTGATTTGACGCTCTTTTTCTGTCGTAAAGAACCTCATGATTGGCGGCTGAATCAATGGCACAAGTGCCATATAAGAATACGAAGCAACCGCAATAGCGCCCAACAGTTCGGGTGCAAGCATAGTGGCAACATAAATCGAGGTTGGGCCGTCGGCACCACCAATAATACCAATGGCAGCAGCTTGCTTAAGACTGAAATCAAACACACCCAGTGTGGTCAACCCAACAGCACCTAATAGTGTTGCAAAAATACCGAATTGCGCAGCAGCGCCCAACAATAAAGTCTTAGGATTGGCAAGCAAAGGACCGAAATCGGTCAATGCACCTACGCCCATGAAAATAATCAATGGGAATGCGCCCGACTCAATACCCACTGTGTAAAACAAATGGAGAATGCCGTTACCTTCCGCCAAGCCGGCACCAGGAATATTACTTAAAAGTGCGCCAAAACCAATCGGCAAAAGCAACAAGGGTTCAAATTTTTTGACAATTGCTAAATAAATAAGCAAAATGCCGATCAACATCATTAAGCCTTGGCCCGGGGTCATTTGGTACAAGCCTGAGCCCATCCAAAGTAAGTTTAACTGTTCCATAGTACTACGCTAGTGACAACAATGCTTGACCAACAGTGACCGAGTCACCCTCTTTGACACTGACATTAACAACGGTGCCAGAGCGCGCTGCTTTAATTTCAGTCTCCATTTTCATGGCCTCTAAGACAACCAAAGTATCGCCTTCATTAATTTGCTGATTAGGGCTAACCAATACTTTCCATATAGTTCCCGATAGTGGCGCGTTGACATCTTCAGCATCGCCAACTGGGGCTGCTGCATGCGCCGCTGCAGGAACACCTGACGCCGATTGAGCTGATGCACTCTGCATGGAAGTGATATCACCACCGGCAGAAACCTGAACTACATAAGAATTGCCTTTAAACGATATCGTGTAAACACCGTCTTCTTTAGCTGGCGCAGATGCAGCACTTGGTG
>JBBWVR010000008.1:0-3247 GCA_050256315.1 Gammaproteobacteria bacterium
GGTGTTAAGCGTGTTGCGATTGAAGCGGGTGTTGCTGATTCTTGGTATAAGTACATTGGACTTGACGGTGGTCTGGTCACAATGACAACGTTTGGTGAGTCGGCCCCTGCGGTTGATTTATTTAAACATTTTGGTTTTACAGTAGAGAAAGTTGTTGCTACTGTTGATTCGGTATTAGGTTGATTTTTTTTAGGAGTTAAAAGATGACAATTAAGGTAGGCATTAATGGTTTTGGTCGTATTGGCCGTATGGTTTTTCGTGCGATTGACAAAGATTTTGATGGTCTAGAAGTTGTTGGTATCAATGATTTATTGGACAACGACTACTTAGCGTACATGCTTAAGTACGATTCAGTTCATGGTCGTTTTGCTAGAGACGTTGCCGTTGAGGGTAACAATTTCGTTATCGATGGTAAGCAAATTCGCCTGACAGCGGAGCGTAATCCAGCAGATCTTAAATGGGATGAGATTGGCGCAGATTTAGTCATCGATTGTACGGGCTTTTTCCTAACCGAAGAAGGTTGCCAAGCACACCTTGATGCTGGCGCCAAGAAAGTCATTCAATCAGCCCCTTCTAAAGACGGTACACCAATGTTTGTATACGGTGTTAACCATGACTCTTACGATGGCCAAGCGATTATCTCAGCAGCCTCTTGCACAACAAACTGCTTGGCACCGGTTGCCAAAGTATTGAACGACAATTGGGGCGTTAAGCGCGGCCTAATGACAACGGTTCATGCGGTTACTGCAACACAGAAAACGGTTGATGGTCCTTCAATGAAAGATTGGCGCGGTGGTCGTGGCATTCTAGAGAACATTATTCCTTCGTCAACGGGTGCTGCAAAAGCGGTAGGTGTCGTCTTGCCAGAATTAAACGGCAAGTTAACAGGCATGTCTTTCCGTGTACCAACATCAGATGTATCCGTGGTTGATCTTACCGTTGAGCTTAGTTCAGAGGCCAGTTATGAGGCGATCTGTGACGCGATGAAGAGTGCTTCAGAAGGCTCAATGAAAGGCGTTTTGGGTTATACTGATGAGAAGGTTGTATCAACTGATTTTGTTGGTAGTACATATGCTTCAATCTTTGATTCTGGCGCTGGTATTGCGATGGACTCAACGTTTGTCAAAGTTGTTTCTTGGTACGATAATGAGTACAGTTACACATGCAACTTACTTCGTTTAGCTGAGTTTGTAACACAGTAATTATTAAGTTTAGCAGAGAGTTTTATGAACGCAATACAAATGATCGACCTGGATTTATCTGGTAAGCGCGTTTTAATCAGGCAAGATTTAAATGTGCCTATTAAGGACGGTGAGGTCACTAGTGATAAGCGTATACAGGCCTCTCTGCCAACGATTATTCATGCCGTTAAGGCGGGCGCAAAAGTGATACTTACTTCCCACCTTGGCAGGCCAACTGCTGGTGAGTTTGAGCAGAAGTTTTCATTGGCGCCGGTTGCTAAGCATTTATCCAAATTGTTGGGCCAGGAAGTGAAACTTGTTTCAGACTGGCTCGATGGTGTTGAGCTTAATGATGGCGAGGTCATTCTTTGTGAAAACGTCAGGTTTAACGAAGGTGAGAAAGAAAACGACGAGGCGCTTTCCAAAAGGATGGCGGCTTTATGTGATGTTTGTGTGCAAGATGCCTTCGGCACAGCACACAGAGCGCACGCCTCAACGCACGGCATTGTGCAGTTCGCACCGATTGCCTGTGCAGGTCCGTTATTGGTTGGTGAGTTAGATGCACTTAGTAAGGCGCTAGATAATCCAGCACGACCAATGGTGGCCATTGTTGGCGGATCTAAGGTGTCAACTAAATTGAGTGTTTTAGAATCTCTTTCCAAGATTGTCGACCAGCTGGTTGTTGGTGGCGGCATTGCTAATACCTTTATTGCCGCACAAGGCAATGTTGTGGGTCAGTCTTTGTGTGAGCATGACTTGATTCCAACAGCAAAAGCCTTAATGGAAGATTGTCAGATTCCCGTACCAACGGATGTTGTTTGTGGCAAGGAGTTTTCGGAGTTTGCAACGGCCGAAACCAAAAGCACCACAAGTGTTGCTGCAGACGATATGATTTTTGATATCGGTCCAAATTCTGCCCAGGAATTGGCAGAAATTATGAAAAATGCAGGCACGATTGTTTGGAACGGCCCTTTGGGCGTGTTTGAGTTCGATCAGTTTGCAAACGGCACAGAAGTGATAGCGCTTGCTATTGCGGACTCTGATGCCTTCTCAATTGCGGGTGGTGGCGATACACTGGCTGCAGTTAGTAAGTATAATATTGAAGATAAAATCTCTTATATTTCAACAGGCGGGGGCGCTTTTTTGGAGTTTCTTGAAGGCAAGAAATTACCAGTTGTTGAGGCGCTGGAAGCAAGAAGATTTGAATAATAATTTTAGTTGAAAGGAGATACGATCAATGGTTTTTAGAAGAACGAAAATTCTCGCCACTTTAGGTCCTGCTACGGACAAGCTTGGTGTGCTAGATGGCATTCTTGATGCCGGTGTAAACGTTGTCCGCATTAATTTTTCTCACGGCGAGGCTTCAGAGCATTTGAGCCGCGTTGCAGCCGTTAGAGCTTACGCAAAAAAGAACAATACCTATATCGGTATTTTGATGGATCTTCAGGGCCCTAAAATTCGAATCTCGTCTTTCAAAGATGGCAAGATTCAGCTGAATGAAGGCGATAGTTTTACCCTTGATGCAGAAATGGACGTCGATGTAGGTGACCAACATGCGATTGGTATTAGTTATAAAACACTGCCAAGTGAAGTTAAACCAGGTAATTTGTTGGTATTAGATGATGGCAAGATTGTCCTGAAAGTGACTAGTGTGGATGGTGCTAAAATTCATACTGTTGTCACCCAGGCGGGTCCATTATCCAACAAAAAAGGAATTAATTTAAAAGGCGGCGGCCTAAGTGCCAGCGCCCTTACCGAAAAGGACAAAAAAGACATTTTAGTGGCTGCTGAAGCAGACGCGGATTACGTCGCCTTGTCTTTTCCCGTGCATGCGGATGACGTCAGAGAAACCAAGAAACTATTAGTGGCTGCTGGCTCTAGAGCTGGCGTTATTTCCAAGATTGAACGCGCAGAAGCTTTAGTGGATGGTGTTATTGAAGAGATTATTGAAGAGTCGGCAGGCATTATGGTTGCTCGCGGTGATTTAGGTGTTGAGATTGGTGACCCGCAATTACCAGCACAACAAAAAAGATTGATTCAGATGGCAAGATCACAGAATAAGGTTG
>JBBWVR010000009.1:0-4334 GCA_050256315.1 Gammaproteobacteria bacterium
GAGTACCGAAGAAGTTTGTAAAGCAATTGGCGCTGATCGATTGATTTATCAAAATCTGGACGACTTAATTTGGTCTGTGCAACAAGGCAACCCTGACATCAAAACATTTGATTGTTCATGTTTTGATGGCAAATACGTTACCAAAGATATTGACAATGCCTACTTGGACAGCATTGAGGCGCTACGCTGTGACGAATCCAAACAAAAGCACGAGACCAACGAAAGTTCTGAAATGATCTGCAATGATCTGGCATAAGATTAACCAATAGAAGGAACCATGACAGAAAGAAAATTTGAAACCATTGCCATTAGAGAAGGCCACAGGAAAACGGCAGAGCAAGAGCATTCGCCGGCCATTTTTCTAACTTCCAGTTTTACCTTTGATAGCGCAGAACAAGCAGCCAAGCGTTTTGCCAAAGAAGAGTCGGGCAATATCTATACAAGGTTTACCAACCCTACGGTCGATGCATTTCAAAACCGCTTAGCGGCACTCGAAGGCGCCGAAGGCTGTCTGGCTACGGCAAGTGGCATGTCTGCTATATTTGCAACATTGATGGCGCTACTCAAATCGGGCGATCATGTTGTTGCTTCTCGCTCCATGTTTGGCACAACAATTGTATTGCTTAACGACATTATCTCTAAGTTCAATATTGAGGTGACTTTAGTCGACTTAGCTGACGTCAACGCTTGGGAGCAAGCGATCCAGCCAAATACTAAGATTTTTTTGCTGGAGACACCATCCAATCCTTTAGGTGAGGTGGTCGATATCCGCGCACTGGCGGCAATTAGCAAGAAAAACAATATCGTATTGGTAGTTGATAATGCCATTATGACACCTGCTTTACAGCAGCCACTTGCACTGGGTGTAGACCTGGTGATCCATTCTGGAACAAAATACATCGACGGACAAGGTCGCTGTTTAGCCGGTGCAATTGTTGGTAGCAATGAACTGCTTGAAGAAATTGGCGGTTTTATCAGAACGACAGGACCCACTCTCAGTGCTTTTAACGCCTGGATTTTGATTAAAGGCCTCGAAACACTGTCGCTTAGAATGGGGGCTCATTGTGACAACGCGAACAAGCTTGCCAACTGGCTAGTTGGGCAAGAATTTGTTGAAAAAGTCCATTATTTGGGCTTAGAATCCCATCCACACCATGAAGTGGCCAAGTCACAACAATCTGGCTTTGGCGGCATTGTTTCCTTTGAAGTTAAAGGCGGCAAAGAAAGTGCATTTCGTCTCATCAACAACACCAAAATGCTCTCCATCACCGCAAACCTTGGTGACACAAAAAGTACGATTACCCACCCGGCAACCACAACACATGGGCGCCTAAGCGATGCAGAAAGGGCACAGAGTGGCATCACTGACGGGTTGATTCGCATTTCTGCAGGACTGGAAGATATCGGCGATATTATCGCTGATTTAAAGCCTTAACTTGGATTTAACACATCAGTCAATTATGATAAAATTCCTGCTACAAAGGGAATTTAAACACTTATGAAGAAAAATAGCTATTCTTATGAAGATTTAATCAGTTGCGGTAACGGCGAATTATTTGGGCCCGGAAACGCCCAACTGCCAAAACCGCCAATGCTGATGTTCGATCGCATTACCAAAATCTCAGACAAGGACGGCGAGTATGGCAAAGGTATTATTACAGCCGAATTAGATATCAACCCTGATTTATGGTTTTTTCACTGCCACTTTAACGAAGACCCAGTAATGCCAGGCTGCCTTGGTGTTGACGCCATGTGGCAACTGGTGGGTTTTTTCTTAGGCTGGCTTGGTGGCCCTGGCAGAGGTCGTGCACTTGGTGCCGGTCATATCAAATTTACCGGCCAAGTTTTGCCAACTAATAAAAAAGTTACCTACAAGATCGATCTTTCCAGAGTTATTGCGCGCAAACTCTACATGGGTATTGCTGACGCTACGATGGAAGTTGATGGAAAAGTAATCTACGAAGCAACCAACCTTAAAGTTGGCTTATTCACTGACACCTCCACTTTCTGATGAAACGCGTCGTTATCACTGGCATGGGAATCGTTTGCAGCCTTGGCAAAAACAAAGTCGAAGTACTGGAATCCCTCAAAATGACCAAATCAGGTATTAAATTTTGTGAAAAATACGCTGAAATGGGCCTCAGATCCCATGTTCATGGCGAACTTCCTGAAGTGGACGCCAAAGCAGTTATCGACCGCAAAATGTTGCGCTTTATGGCTGACGCCTCTATTTATAACGCCTTAGCATTAGATGAGGCCATTAAGCAATCTGGCTTAACAGAAGAACAAGTGTCAAATGAACGCACGGGCCTGATTACTGGCTCCGGTGGCGCCTCCAACCAAAATGTTGTTGAAGCGGCAGATATTTTAAGAGAAAAAGGCATTAAACGTGTAGGGCCGTATCGAGTACCACCAACCATGGGCTCAACCACCTCGGCTTGTCTTTCTACGCTATTCAAAATTAAAGGCATTAATTATTCAATTACTTCCGCCTGTTCTACCAGTGCGCACTGCATTGGTAACGCCATGGAGCAAATTCAGATGGGCAAACAAGATGTTGTTTTTGCCGGCGGCGGTGAAGAGCTTGACTGGTCGTTAACGATGCTATTTGATGCCATGGGCGCATTATCATCTAAGTATAATGACACCCCTGATAAAGCCTCAAGAGCCTATGATGCGAACCGTGATGGCTTTGTTATTTCCGGTGGAGGTGGTGCATTGGTGCTTGAGTCACTCGAACATGCACAAGCTCGGGGCGCGCATATTATTGCTGAGCTTACAGGATATGGTGCAACTTCAGATGGCTACGACATGGTTGCGCCATCAGGCGAAGGCGCAAAACGTTGTATGCAACTAGCAACTAGCACAGCCAATGGACCGATTGATTATATTAATGCGCACGGCACTTCAACACCCGTTGGTGACATGAAAGAGCTGCAAGCCATCAAAAAGGTATTTGGCAACGACATACCTATGGTGGGATCGACGAAATCCCTTTCTGGACACGCACTAGGTGCTGCGGGTGTCAACGAGTCTATTTACTCACTGTTGATGCTCGAGCATGGTTTTGTTGTTGAATCTGTCAACATCGAAACTCTAGACGAAGAGGCAGTTGGTGTGCCGATTGTTAGAGAAACCAAAGAGGTTTCACTTAATCGAGTGATGTCAAATAGCTTTGGCTTCGGTGGCACCAATGCTTGCCTAGTGTTCGAAAAGTTTGTAGACTAACTAAACTCTAAGGTCTGGCGTCAATTTCCTTACTTTCTTTCTCTGAAGGCAACATGTCCGCCTTAGAAATACCTAGCGCCAAAATCATTGAGCTCGCGACATAAATAGACGAGTAGGTGCCAATCACAACACCAATCAGTAGTGCACCAGCAAAACTGTGAATCACTTCACCACCTAACTAAAACAAAGCTAATAAAACAAGCAAGGTTGTTAATGACGTCATTATCGTGCGCGATAGCGTTTGATTCAGCGCATCATTAATGATTGGCTTAGGGTCGACTTTTCGTGTAGATAGAAAATTCTCTCGAATACGGTCAAAGACAACAATAGTATCGTTCAACGAATAACCAATCACTGCCAAAATAGCCGCCAAAACGGTCAAATCAAATTCAATTTGAAGAGCTGAAAAAACACCCAATACAATAATAACATCATGGACCAATGCCGCAATTGAGCCCAGAGCAAAACGATACTCGAACCTGAAAGCAACGTAAATCAAAATACCAATCAAGGCGTAAAGCATCGCCAGGCCACCATCATTAGTCAGCTCTTCACCCACTTTAGGGCCAACAAATTCAACTCTGCGAACGTCGATGTCGTCGCCAAGCATGTGAATTATCGATGAGCTTAATTTAGCGGACGATACTTGCTGCGGCTCAAGCTGAATCAACACCTCGGTATCAGAGCCAAAGTATTGCACGTTAGCGCCTTGGTAGTTTGCCTCATTGAGCTTCCCGCGGATCTCTTCAAGATCAGCGGTTTGTTGATAACCAAGTTCAATTAGCGTACCGCCAGTAAAGTCGATGCCCAGCTTAAGACCCTGAACTGACAACGAAATAATGGATGCAATAAGTAAAACTGCAGAAAACACCATTGCCAAGTGGCGTCTATTAACAAAGTCAATATTTGAAATTTTTAGGGATTTCAAACTCATATCGCTAACTCCTTAACTTTTTTACCGCCGTAAATAAGATTAATCAATGCACGTGAGACCACAATCGCGGTGAACATCGAAGTGATGATACCAATTGACAAGGTCACTGCAAAGCCTTTAATTGCGCCAGTTCCAAAGCTAAATAAAACAATGGAGGCTATCAGTGTGGTGA
>JBBWVR010000010.1:0-17864 GCA_050256315.1 Gammaproteobacteria bacterium
TTCGATGAAGTACGCCAGTGAAGTGGGTAATGATAAGTGGCTGTCAAAGGCTGAGTTTAGGTCGGATAGGTATACGACTTGCTGGGGTGAGTTGTTGAAGGTTTGAAAAAATAAGAATTTCGTATACAGGTCAGTTTCCTCGGGCGGCCATCCATTGAAAAAAGGGTGGGTACCCCCTAACCCCAACTATTAAGCAAATTGAGTTAAAATTAGTTCTTAATGAACACTTCAGAACAGAACCAAGAAGAATACCAAAACATCAACAATTGGAAGTGGGGTATCTTCTACTATAGTAAACGTGATTCGAGAGTCTGGGCGCCCAAGCAAATAAACAAGCTCGGCTGGACTTTAAACTTTGCCAGGCCAATGAGCTATATTTGGATAAGTGCCTTTATATTGATACCCATTATCCTAATCCCAGTTTTTGTGCCTTTTGAGCTTTAGATAGACGTTATTCGGCTTGCTGGACTTTGTCAGAAAAATGGTGCCACCCCTTGGTCTATATACAAATATTTGACCATCCCGCCTACCTTGTTTATAATCATTTTGAATAACGTAACAACAATCAAATTGACTTATGAACAACCCACTCCACGGCGGCGCTCGAGCTGGTGCCGGTCGTAAAAAGAATACCAGTGGCTTTAAAGAACAGACCAAGGTTCTTCGAGTGCCTCTTAGTCTTGTAGATTCGGTTAAGTCCACGCTTGATGTATACAAGTCTCAGATTAACTCTGGTGTTTCTGTGTCACTTCCTTCTGATAACGCGGAAGAAGTGTTTACCCCTATCTTCACCTCAAGAGTGCAAGCGGGCTTTCCTTCGCCAGCGGATGACCACTTAGAGGATAGTCTTGACCTCAACACTCACCTAATACAACACAAGGAATCCACCTTCTTTGTTAAAGCACAGGGCGAGTCTATGCTCGGTGCTGGCATTCATCAAGGGGATATATTGGTTGTAGACAAATCCTTAACGCCCAAGAGCGGCAAGATTGTTATTGCTGTGGTGGATGGTGAGTTTACTGTTAAGAGACTGCATAAGTACAAAGGCATTATTACCCTTAAGGCAGAAAACCCTGAGTTTGAGGATATTAAGATAGAAGGCACAACAGAGCTGATTATCTGGGGTGTGGTTACTTCAGTCATCCATCAGTATGTCTAAAGGACAACAAGCCAAGTTTGCGCTGATTGACTGCAATAACTTCTACGCCTCTTGTGAGCGCGTGTTTGAGCCAAAGCTAGAAGGTAAGCCTATTGTTGTCCTATCTAATAATGATGGTTGTGTCATAGCTCGCTCTAATGAAGCCAAAGCTCTTGGTGTGAAAATGGGTGTACCTTACTTCCAAGTAAAAGGCTTGGCAATCAATAAAGGTATTACTGTTAAATCTTCTAACTACCCTTTATACGGGGATATGTCTTCCAGAGTGATGAACATTATTAGCAACTACTCACCAGTTCAAGAGGTCTATTCTATCGATGAGAGCTTCTTGGAGTTATCAGGGCTTCCCTTTAACCTTATTGAGCATATGCAGAAGCTCAGACAACAAGTACAGCAGTGGACAGGCATCCCCGTTTGTGTGGGGATGGGAAGAACTAAAGTGCTGTCAAAACTTGCTAATCGTATTGCTAAAAACTATTCAAGATTTAACGGCGTGTTTGATATAGACAACCTGCCTTATGAGCGCTATTGCAAGTTACTGACTTCTGTTGAAGTGGGCGACCTATGGGGTATTGGGCGACAAAGTGCAAAGAAGCTTAATCGTATTGGTGTACACAACAGCTACGACTTCTATCAAGCTGATATTGGCATTGTAGAGACGTTATTAGGTGTTAATGGTAAGAGAGTACAGCAAGAGCTTAAAGGGTATTCCTGCCTACCTATGGAGTGTGTACCACCCACAAGACAGCAGATAGTCTCCTCACGCTCTTTTGGTGCCGACCTAACTACCTTTGATGAAGTCAATCAAGCATTGATGACTCTAACTAGAAAGGCTGTTAATAAGCTCAACAATCACAAGCTAGCAACAACGTCTTTAACTGTCTTTATCCGCACCTCTCCACATAAGAAAGACAAACCGAGAATCAACCTCTCTAAGACCATAGGGTTTACAACCCCAACTCAAGATGAATCTGTATTGATACCGCTAACAGCTAAGATATTGCAGCTTATCTACAAATCGGGTTATCCCTTCTATCAAGGTGGTGTGATGTTGAGTGGATTGACTGCTGAATACCGGCAACAGGACTTGTTCTCGTTAAATCAAAGTACGGAAGTTGAGCAAGGCAACAAGACGAACAGTAATCAATCAAATACAGTGCAAGGTATCAATAAGCGTTTTAAAGGTTCGATGAAGTACGCCAGTGAAGTGGGTAATGATAAGTGGCTGTCAAAGGCTGAGTTTAGGTCGGATAGGTATACGACTTGCTGGGGTGAGTTGTTGAAGGTTTGAAAAAATAAGAATTTTGTTTACAGGTCAGTTTCCTCGAGCGGCCATCCATTGAAAAAGGGGTGGGTGCCCATTGGTCTATAGACAAAAAGAATGTGAGAATGAGGGTGGTTATTTCAGTTAATGCAATAAGACTCGTTGATTCGCTTAATAAGGCATAACCACTTATGGTTTAAATTGATATATAATCAAGCCGGGTAACCAATTGAAAAATCAGGAGAAATTATGAAAAATAAACTATTAGCAATCTTATTAGCGTTCACTGCAAGCACTTCTATGGCAGGAGAAGATAGTTCACCATTTGACTATAACTATATCTCAGCAGGACTCGGAACAATTAAGATAGACGGTGTCGGAAGTGGCTCTCTGTTGCACTTTGGAGGTGCGTTTACATCTGGAAACCTAATCATAAGTGGGCAGTTTGCCACTGATATAGAATCTGGTGGCGACCTAACTGCAACAACTCTAGGTGTTGGATACCACACTCCAATGAGTATAGACACTGACCTAACTTTTGGTGTTGCTTTCACTAAGCTTAGTCTTACTCTGGATGGAATAGGCTCTGGCAGTGCAAACAACACTTCTATTGGTGCTGGTATAAATAAAATGATTTCTGATAGTACTTCAGTTTCTGCGGTTTTAGACATTTCACTGTCTGGCGGCGGTATTGGCTTTGGCTTTGGTGCCTTGTACTCCTTCACCGACTCTATGGCGCTTGGTTTTGATTTCACGCCGGGAGATGGGGGTAGTTTGTCGGTGTTCTCGTTAAAGTATAGCCTTTAACATAATAGCACCACAGTAATTGAAGTCCTATCTCATATGAGAGTGTGAGTGTGTCTATTGCTGCAAGCTTGCTTGAGCTTCCGGGTAATGTAGTGAGAATGAGGGTGAATTTTGAGGTGTTTTAGGGCGATTTACCAGTTGATATTTAGCACCGTGCGAACCAAACCGGGTATTACACAAATAGTTATTGTATAAGTCGTTGATTATTAACGAATTATACTTAGTGACACTAGTCATTACTCGAAATTCCTTCGCATGTGAAAGTAAGATACAATCAGATACCGTGGAATTCTCTGTATGGGGACCCCATAATTAGGAGGAATTAACTAAGAAAAATCGTGCACTTTTCGTGCATTTCGTACACTAAATAGCCAATTTCGACTATAATTGCTTCTGCACATTATATGAAATTTATCTTGAATAAAGCTAATAAATCCCTTGATAGAACTAGCTTTAACGACTACTCACGCAACCACGCGTCCGTAGCTCAGCTGGATAGAGTGTTGGCCTCCGAAGCCAAATGTCGCAGGTTCGACTCCTGTCGGACGCGCCAATTTAAGCCCCTATGAAATACATCGTTATCGACCCTGTCATTTTAGACCTTGGTGTTGTACAAGTGCACTGGTACGGTGTGATGTATTTGCTGGCTTTTACTTCAGTCTATTTGTTGGCCAATGTGAGGCTAAAAACAAACACTGAGTGGACTCGGAAACAAGTTGAAGATTTGATTTTCTATGGCGCACTTGGCGCAGTTTTGGGCGGACGGCTGGGTTATTTAATTTTCTACAACCTATCATCATTTGTCGCTAACCCTCTAACATTTTTTGACTTCCAAAATGGCGGTATGTCCTTTCACGGCGGCTTTATTGGTGTCCTTGTTGCGGCGTTATTGTATAACCGTAAAGCGCACAAAACATTTTTTGAAACGATGGACTTTGTTGCGCCATTGGTGCCTCTTGGTTTGGCTTTTGGTCGAATTGGTAATTACATCAACGCAGAGTTATGGGGCAAAATTACGACAAGTGCGCTTGGCGTTTATGGTCCGGATCAAAGTGGCGAGTGGGCTGTTCGTTATCCTTCGCAGTTGTACGAAGGATTTTTAGAGGGCATTGTGTTATTCGTTGTTTTGTGGGTTTTTACAAAAAAACCGCGTCCAGTAATGGCTACTTCCGCTGTTTTTCTGACTTTGTATGGACTCTTTAGATTTATAATTGAATTTGTAAGAGTGCCCGATATTCAGCTGGGTTATTTGGCATTTGGCTGGTTGACGATGGGACAATTACTCAGCTTGCCAATGATCGTTATTGGCGTATATTTATTTTACAAAGCAAACAATGTGAACAGGGTTCTATGAAGCAATATTTGGACTTTTTGAAACTGGTAAATGAGCAGGGTACTGTGAAAACAGATCGCACCGGCACCGGCACTGTAAGTGTGTTTGGTCATCAAATGCGCTTTAACCTGCAAGAGGGTTTTCCATTGGTAACCACCAAGCGCATTCATTTGCCATCAGTTGTACATGAGCTTCTTTGGTTTTTGAGTGGTGACACCAATATTCGCTATTTAACGGAAAATAAAGTCAATATCTGGAATGAATGGGCAGACGAGAACGGCGAACTCGGCCCGGTTTATGGCGCCCAATGGCGCTCTTGGAAAAATGCCAAAGGTGAGAAGATTGACCAAATAAGTGAAGTCATCAAGCAAATCAAGCATTCTCCTGATTCAAGAAGAATTATCGTTTCCAGCTGGAACGTTGGCGAGCTGAGCAATATGGCTTTGCCACCGTGTCACGCCTTTTTCCAATTTTATGTTGCCGCTGGTAAGCTGTCGTGTCAGCTCTATCAGCGTAGTGCTGATATTTTTCTAGGCGTGCCTTTTAATATCGCCTCGTATGCACTCTTGACACATATGGTTGCGCAGCAATGCGATCTTGAAGTCGGCGATTTTATCTGGAGTGGTGGCGATTGTCATATTTACTCTAATCATTTTGAGCAGGTCGGCACACAATTGCGTCGCACACCTAAAGCATTGCCAAAGTTGATTATTCGCCGCAAAGCAGACAGTATTTTTGATTATCAATATGAAGATTTTGAGTTTAAAGATTACCTTTATGATGAGCCAATTAGAGCGCCCGTTGCGGTTTAGTTAATGGATTCGATGATTAAACTACAAAAAAGTCTAGACTACGAGTTTAACGATGTTACGCTTCTTAAGCGAGCGTTGACTCATCGTAGTGTCAGCAACAATAACAATGAAAGATTGGAGTTTTTGGGCGACAGCGTTCTTGGCTCTATCATTTCACGCGAATTGTTTCAACGCTTTCCCAAGATTGACGAAGGCCAGCTTTCAAGACTTCGTTCACACTTGGTTCGCGGCGAAACACTGGCAAAACTGGCCAAAACCATAGATTTATCTGATTTCTTGATCCTTGGTCAGGGCGAGTTAAAAAGTGGTGGATTTCGCAGAGACTCGATCCAAGCGGATACGCTTGAGGCAATTATTGGTGCAATTTTTATCGATTCCGATTATTTGATAACAAATCGAATAGTTTTAAAACTCTACAAAGCTTTGCTCGATGAGTCGAACCCCGAGGACTCACTGAAGGATTTCAAAACAAAATTGCAGGAATTTTTGCAAAAAAAAGGCTTTATTTTGCCAAATTACGAATTACTCAAAACAACAGGTCAAGATCATAACGCTGTTTTTTATGTGCGCTGCACCTTGGGTGAGGATAATCTTTGCGTCGAAAAATATGCAAAAAGTATTAAGCGTGCCGAACAGGCTTGCGCCGAATCATTACTGGAGAAATTAACACAATGAGTTTTCAAGCTGGATTTATCGCCATTGTTGGCCGACCGAACGTCGGCAAATCAACCCTCACAAACGAACTAATTGGACAAAAACTCTCAATTACTTCGCATCGACCGCAAACCACAAGACACCGTATTCATGCTATTGATACGACCGATGATTACCAAATGGTTTTTGTTGACACGCCAGGTATTCATATTGGCAGTAAAAAGGCAATCAACGCTTATATGAATAGAGCGGCAAGTTCGACCTTTAACGATGTTGATATGATTCTGTGGTTGGTTGAGGCAGGAAAATGGACAAAAGAGGACGAGCGAGTTTTGGAGCATATTGGCAAAGTTGATGTGCCGGTTGTGCTTTGCGTTAACAAAATTGACAAATTAGAAAAGAACGATCAAGTCTTGCCTTATTTGCAAAAGCTTAGTGAAAAATATGAGGCTGCTGAAGTGTTTCCGCTTTCTGCTTTTAAAAAGGCACACTCGAGTGCGCTGCGTTCATTGATTCTAAAATATCTTCCGCAGAGAGACGCTATATTCGATGCTGATTATATTACTGACCGTTCGGATAAATTTGTTGTTGCTGAGTTTATTCGCGAAAAATTGATGAGAAATTTATCAAATGAGCTGCCCTACGATTTGACGGTTGAAATCGAAAAATTTGAATTGGATGGCCGTATGTATCGTATTGCTGCTCGAATTTTCGTTGATAAAGCGTCTCAAAAAAGTATTGTCATTGGTCACAAAGGCGCGGTGTTGAAGAAGATTGGTGAAGAGTCACGACTCAGCATTGAAGGCTTTTTAGAGAAAAAAGTGTTTTTAGAATTATGGGTGAAGGTGCGACAAGGCTGGTCGGATGACAAAAGGGCGCTCGCTTCCCTAGGCTATGACTAATATTGAGTTAACACCAGCATTTTTACTTCATAGGCGCACATATCAAGGAAATTCATTATTACTGGATTTTTTGACCCGGGATTATGGCAAAATTCGCCTTGTTGCTCGTGGTATTCGAAAAAACAAGACACCGATTCAAATGTTTCAGTGCTTAAAAATCTCTTTCAAGGGTCGAGGAGATCTTAAGACTTTATCGAATACTGAAGGCTGTGATGTGCCCAGACGACTACTAGGAAACGACTTGGTGCTGGCAATGTATGCCAACGAGCTATTGTCTCGTCTTTTGCCTGAGGCCGAGGCTCATCCAGGGATTTTTTCCGGCTATCAAAAATTTGTAGAAGGTGTAAGTCAGGCAACTGATGGCGAGCAGCAGTTGATTCTTAGATTATTTGAGAACCAACTGCTCGAAGAGCTGGGTTACGGTCTTGATTTTCGCTGTGATTACTCAGGTGAATCAATCAGCCCGACAATGAATTATCATTTTGTCGAGCAAGAAGGGTTTGTTCGCCATGTGGATGGTAAAATTCCCGGCGAAATACTGCTTAAATTTGCCACTGATGCGTTTGAGAATTTAAGCGCTAAAGAGCTGAAAGTGGCCAAAGGCCTTAACCGTCAAAGATTGCGAGCACTTTTGGGTGAAAAACCTCTTAAAAGCAGAGAGTTGTTTATTGTTAATTAATTGAAATTATGAGTATGTATTTAGGTGTCAATATCGATCATATAGCCACTTTAAGAGAGGCGAGAGGAACCATCTACCCATGCCCAGTTGAGGCGGCTCTAATTTGCGAGCAAGCAGGAGCGGATAGTATTACTTTGCATCTTAGGGAGGATCGCCGTCACATTAATGACGGCGATGTTGAACTGATGCGTCACTCATTAAAGACAAAAATGAATCTAGAGATGGCGGCAACTAATGAAATGCTTTCTATTGCGGCAAATATTAAGCCTGAAGATTGTTGTCTGGTGCCTGAAAAGCGCGAAGAGCTGACAACCGAAGGCGGCCTTGACGTAGCTTCACAAATGCCAAGAATGCGCGAAGTATGTCAAAGACTTGCTGAAGACAATATTAGAGTTTCATTGTTCATTGATGCCGATAACGATCAAATAGACGCCGCCAAAGAATGTGGCGCTCCGGTGATCGAAATTCATACTGGTCATTATGCAGATGCCGTAGATGAGCAATCGCGCAATGATTGTTTCCAGAAGATCAAAGATGCCTCAACTTACGCGCATAGCATTGGCTTGCAAGTAAATGCCGGGCACGGTCTGACACTTGGGAATACAGGAAGAATCGCGGCATTGAGCGAGCTTGTAGAACTCAATATTGGCCACTCGATTATTGCTAGAGCGGTGTTTGTTGGCTTGGCTGAGGCGACACGTGAAATGAAAGCCATTATGCTGGAGGCGAGATTATGATTTATGGTATAGGAACGGATATTGTGGATATTAAGCGAATAGCGCACATCCTTAAAAAGAATAGAGAAGGTTTTGTTAAAAGAGTATTGACCGAACATGAGCAATTATTGTTCGCCAATAAAGCAGACAGCCCTGCTTTTTTTGCCAAGCGTTTTGCTGCTAAAGAGGCTTTTGCCAAGGCATTGGGTACAGGTATCGGCAGAGTGGTTGGTTTTCAGGATCTTACCGTTAGAAACAACGATAAAGGTAAGCCGCATTTTATCCCCAGTGAAAAATTAAGGCTATATTTGGTTAATAACAATATTAAACAGGCACATCTAAGCATCTCTGACGAGAGTCAAAATGCTGTTGCTTTTGTTGTTTTAGAGGCTAACGAAGCACCCGAAGTAATCAAATAGGACGCATACTAGAGAAACAATAAGGTGTCTTTTGGAATGGTTGTGTACATTTTGTTCTTTTTCGTGCGCCCCTCACTGACTTTCCCTGTTCTTTATTTAATGCGGTCTCTCAATCCTCTATCTTTTAAGGTAAACCGCCCAACTCCTTGCTTGTGTAATGTTTTGTATAAACATTACATCTAAATTAAGGTGATTGCGGGGAGTTTCTTTACATTATTCTGTGCACTGAATTATTAGTTGACCTCTCTTATAAGACATACTATGTCCACTTATAGCCAGAAGTAAACATTAGAAACGCCTAGCCCTCCGGAAGGAAGAAGTGGAG
Organism: Gammaproteobacteria bacterium; assembly: GCA_050256315.1. Lineage (GTDB taxonomy): Bacteria > Pseudomonadota > Gammaproteobacteria > PS1 > Pseudothioglobaceae > Pseudothioglobus. The sequence continues at coordinate 9,068 of JBBWVR010000010.1, forward strand.
GTTGCTTTTTGGCTGTAGTTTTTTACTTTTTGACAGCAATTGCTTGTTATGCTTTGGCTAATTGAGAGTATATTTTGGGTACAGCCTCATATAGGCATGTATAGTGTGATAAACCCGCTATATTATCAAATTGAGATAATCGGGATCTATTGATATTATTTCCTTATATCCGCTATAGGGTGAAAGCGGACATCTTATACCCGATAAAACCACGGACGAAAAAAAAAGCACTGATAAATCAGTGCCTTATTCTTCATTTAGCGTTTTCACGCTCAATTATACTTAACAAGCAACAGTAGATGTTTATCAGAAAGGTATGTCGTCTTCGAAGTCATCATTTGCCACCGGTGTAATTGTCGGTGCAGCTTGTGCAGGCGCACTTTGTCTCGGTGCCGAAGAAGCTCCACCCATGTCATCACGACGATCCAGCATTTGTAAAGTGCCGTTAAAGCCACTAACAACTACTTCGGTTGTGTAACGATCTTGGCCGTTTTGATCTTGCCATTTACGTGTTTGCAATTTACCCTCAACGTAGACTTTTGAACCTTTGTCGAGATATTGACCAGCAATCTCGGCGAGTTTTCCAAAAAGAGAAACTCTATGCCACTCTGTTCTTTCTTGTTTTTGACCGGTATTTTTATCAGTCCAAGAGTCGCTTGTGGCAACAGAAAGGTTGGCAATGGCATTACCATTTGAGGCGTATTTAACCTCTGGTTTTGCGCCTAGATTTCCAACCAAAATTACTTTATTAATACCCGCCATAACTACTTCTCCGTTGTGTTGTTTTTGGGCGGCATTGTTAGAATAACCAGCCACCAAATTATTGCCATAAATATGGTCAACAAGAATACACTATTCAAGTCAAAAATGTCATAAATAAGCCCACCAATTGCGCCGCCAATAAATGTTCCAAGGAACTGCGAAGTGGAGAAGACACCCATTGCTAGGCCGCGCTTTGAAGCCCCTGCAGTTCTGGACAATAGCGAAGGTAGAATGGCCTCAACGGCATTAAAAGCAATAAAGAAAAGTGAGAGCAAAATAAGAAAAATACTAGGATTTAGATCAAGACTGAAAAACAAGATTTGACTGATGATTAATAAACTAATACTGATCAGTAAAGTAAGTTTGGTTTTTTTGTATTTTTCTGAGGCAATAATGAGCGGCACCATGCCAACAAAAGAGATAATAATGGCCGGCAGGTAGAGCTGCCAATTGTCTTCAATTGCAACGATGTTATTTTCAACAAGCAATAATGGCATCACAATAAAGCCACAGGTTAGAATTAGATGTAAGCTAAAGGCACTAAAGTCTAGACGCATCAGTTGCGGGTTTAAGACCTCCTTAAAGGCAGACAGTGATAATTTGTAATAGTTGGTTGGTTTTACACTCGGCAAGGTGAAGACGATTAACACAGCAATAACCGAAAGACCGGCTATCACCCAGAACAAGCCAGACATGCCTGCACTTGAGGCAATGATTGGGCCAATTAATAGGGACGACATAAAGGCAAGACCAATTTGAAAGCCAACAAAGGCGTTGGCTTTTGTACGATTTTCCTCTGAGACAAAATCAGCTAAAAATGCCATCAACACCGCTGAAATGGCGCCACCACCTTGTAAGGCTCTACCAATAATAACAAAGAGTATATCAGTGGCGCTTGCAGCAACAATACTACCCAGTAAAAAAAGGCTTAGGCCTGCAAGCAACATAGGCTTGCGCCCAAAGCGATCAGATAGGTAGCCAAAAGGTATTTGCAAACAAGCTTGTGTCAGACCATAAACGCCAATCGCCAAACCGATTAAGAAGGGCGTGGTGTTTGAATAATCGTCAGCGTACACGCTCATCACCGGAAAGAGCATGAATAGGCCAAGCATTCGGGTCGCCATAACTAACGACACTTTTAAGGCAAAAAGTCGCTCCTTAGAATTCATAAGAGTCGGTGGTTAATTATCTAATTTGTATTCTGCTACGTAGCCAGGGTAGCTGGCATTCAGCACAGATATGGCGTCTTCAGCCAGTTTTATGGCGCCAATAGCGTTGTAATTGTAAGCCATTAAATGCAGCGCATCGGGCACTGAAGGTGTTTTTGGAAAGTGTTCGACAAGATACTTGCAGCGATTAATAGCAGCGATATTTGATTTATTGTTGGTGTAGTATTGCGCAACGAAGAATTCATGTCTAGCGAGTGCATTCTTTAATTCCGCCAGTTTGGCTTTGCCGTCCTCGGCGTAGTCGCTCTCAGGGAACTCGCCGATAAGCCCCGTGTAACAAAGATAGGCATCTTTAATACTCTGCACATCTCTTTCGGCTTTATCGGTTATTAGGTCATCAAGAAAAGAGCGGGAAACATCTTCAAATGATTTGCATCGTAAATAGTGGGCATAAGGCGTTGAGGTGTGTGAAGGATAGCGCCTAATAAAGTCGTCCAATTGTGCTAGGGCACTGGTGTATTCTTCGCGTTTATAATAACCATAAGCAATATCCAATTGCGCCTGTATGGCATACTTTGAGCCTGGATAGGCCGCTAGAATTTGCTCGTAGTATTCAATTGCCTGGGCGTTTGAGCCTGAGCTTAACTTTTCCTGCGCTAAATCATAAAGTGCTTTTGGTGTTTGGCCGTCTACTAATATACCTCTCTCAACTTTTTTTTCTGCAAAAAGAGAGCCACAGCCACTTAGAAAAATAGACAAAAGAATAACAATCGGAATTATTTTTTTCATAAAGAGATGGATTTTTATTAAGCTTATGAGTGGAATTATACTTGGCTCAACAAGGGATAGAAACCTTTGTATAAACTGGCTTTTTGCCAAGTCAGCTGCTTATAATATCCGTAATAGTTGTAATTAAAAAATTTCAATGGCAATCGCTTTTTTTCAAAAAAAAACCATCATCGATGATCTTTGCTCTGTACTCGATACTTACCTCTCAAAAGCGGAAGTTAAGCTTGTAAAAAAAGCGCATAAGCTTGCTGAGTCTGCACATAAGGGTCAGTTTCGTCGCTCAGGAGAGGCTTATATTCACCACCCAGTAGCGGTGGCTCTTATATTGGCAGAACTTAAACTGGATTATTATTGTATTGTTGCCGCTATTTTGCATGATTGCATAGAGGATACTTTTGTAACAAAAGAAGATATTTCTATAGAGTTTGGAGAGCAAATAGCGCACATTGTTGAGGGTGTATCCAATCTGACCAATCTAGAATTCAATTCGGGCTCGCACAAACAAGCTAAAAACTTACAGAAATTGTTTTTTGCTATGTCAAAAGACATGAGAGTGATGATTATTAAGCTGGCAGACCGTTTGCATAATATGCGCACTTTGGGCGCAATGAAGCGCGAAAAACAGATTGAAAAAGCACTAGAAACAAGCGAGCTTCATGCGCCAATTGCGCGCCGATTGGGCTTGCACAGCATGAGAGTTGAGTTGGATGATCTTTGCTTTGAAATACTCCATCCTCGCCGACATCTTATTCTAAAACGTAAGATTAGTAAGCAATATGGCAACCAGAAAAAGACAATCGCCCTTGTTCAGTCTGAAATTGAAAATAGACTGACATTTGAGGGCATTCAGGCTAGTGTCGAGGGCAGGCAAAAACAACCTTGTAGTGTTTACAACAAAATGAAGAGCAAGTCGCTGAAGTTCTCTGAAGTGTTAGATATGCACGCCTTTCGAGTGATTGTTGATAAAACAAAGGATTGCTATCAGGCGCTGGGTATCTTGCACAGCTTGTACAAGCCTTTGCCGCAAAAATTTAAAGACTATATTGCAGTGCCTAAATCTAACGGTTATCAATCGTTGCATACGGTTTTACTAGGCCCAAGAAACATGTTTATCGAAGTGCAAATTCGCTCAAAAGAAATGCACTTTATTTCGGAATATGGCATTGCTGCTCACTGGCATTATAAAAGTACAGTCGAGCCTTCCGAAAAACTGGCGCAAAATTGGCTAGGCTCTCTGTTGGATTTGCAGAAAAATACCGACTCCTCAGTTGATTTTCTTGAGGGCACGAAAGCAGACTTATTTTCCAACGAGGTCTTGGTGTTTACACCAACTGGAGAAATCATTCAGCTACCCCTCGGGGCAACGGTGCTTGATTTTGCATATGCAGTCCATACCAATGTTGGTAAAAGAACGCAAAAAGCAACAATTAATGGCAATCCTGCGCCGCTGTCAACAGAGCTCAAAACAGGTCAAACAGTTGAAGTCATTACCAGTCGATTTGTTAAGCCCAAGCCAAGTTGGTTGAGTATGGTAACAACTCCTAGGGCTAAGGCGGCAATCAAAGTGATGCTTAAAGAGAATTCCAAAACCGATTTAGCCAAACTAGGCAAACACTTGATTAGCGATGCACTTGAATTTCAGAAAATTAGTATTGCAAGTATTTCTAGGCAAAGATGGGCCGATTGTTTGGTTGAGTTGCACTGCTCTACTTCAAGAGATCTCTATATTAAAGTTGGCCTTTCCGAGATTTTTGTTGCAGTGGTTGTTAATCACCTTATTCAACATGCCGGAAAAAAAGTAATTAATGCACTCACTATTCACAAGACCAAAGGTATGGCGATTAATTTTGCCCATTGTTGCTACCCAATACCCGGTGATGATGTCACTGGTATATTAACAACAACAAAAGGCATGGTGATGCATCGAAACAATTGCTCAAACCTTGCTCACATAAAAAATAAAAGCGCTCAGTGGTTAGAGATTAACTGGAGGTCGGATGAGGACGAGTTATTTGAGGTGCCGATTCGCGTGGTGGTTGAGAATCAAAGTGGTGTGTTAGCAACAATTGCTAATGTCTTGGCGCAACTCGAGGTGAATATTGAGCACCTAGATCAAAAAGGCATGCCACATTCTAAAAAAGAAGTCAATTTGATCATTGATGTGGCTAATATTGTTCAGCTTAATAACGTGCTAGATCGCCTAAGACAATTTCCTAGCGTTATTTCTGCTAGGCGAAATTAAACATTAAAAAGAACCCTTGAGTCGAGCTCAATTGATTAAAATTAGCTCTTATTATTTCAATATATTATCGTCCGATACCCCTTATGATGACTTGGCTTGATTCACTTGATATTGCTATTTCACTCGACGAATCCCATCCAGAAATCGACCCTAAAACAGTTAATTTTGTTGACCTGCAGAAGCTTGTTCTTGGGTTGAATGAGTTTGACGCTGGTGAAACGCAGTGTGGTGAAAGAGTTCTAGAGGCTATTCAGATGTACTGGATCGAGGAAAAAGAATGAAGATTTTAAAAACCTTAGCGCTACTTTTAACGCTCGTCTCAACGGTTGCATATGCGCTGTTAGAGGTTACGATTATTAAGTCAGAAGAAAATGCATTTCCAATTGTTATTGCACCATTTGAGGTCATTGGTGATGCTGAGCAAGGTGCACAAATTGCCGATATTATTCGTGATAATTTAAATCGCTCAGGTCAATTTAACGCACTGAGCTCAAAAGGTGTTATTACAAACAAGATTGACTTTAGTTATTGGAAAGCAAGAAAAAAAGATGCGATTGTTTTTGGCAAGATAGAAAAAGTCAGTAGCAAGGTTTTTAATGTCTACATCTATGTTTACGATATTTACACAAAAAAACGTCTATACGGCAAAAAAATAGCAGTACACAATAGCGGCATCAGAAGGATTTCGCATTATCTAAGCGACAAAATTTACAACGTTTTACTTGGTCAAAAAGGCTCGTTTGACACGCGTCTTACATATGTAACAGTGACCAATGATGCAAAGATGGGTAGAGTTTATCAACTTGAAATTGCCGATGCTGATGGTCATAATGCGCAAACGGTAGTCAAGTCCTCATATCCTATTCTTTCGCCCGCTTGGTCACCCGACCAAAAGAAAATTGCCTACGTATCATTTAAAAATGGTCGCTCGGAAGTGTTTATTAAATACCCGTTCATGCGGGTTAAGTCAATTAAGTTGCCAAGATTTGACGGTATTGCTTCAGCACCAAGCTGGCACCCTAATGGTCAAGGTTTGGTGTTAACCATATCGAGAGAAGGAAATAAGGATCTTTATTTTTACCAACTTGAAAGCAAGAAATTAATTAGGCTAACAAAAAATACAGCTATTGATACTGAGGCAAATTTCTCGCCTGATGGCAAAAGTATTGCCTTTACTTCAAATCGCTCTGGCCAAGTTCAGATCTATATAAAAGATTTAACCAGTGGTAAGATAAAACGTGCCACCTTTGAGGGTACCTACAATGCAAAACCTGTATTCTCACCAGATGGAAAGGCACTCGCGCTCGTGCATCGTGTTGGTAAGGATTATCGAGTTGCATTGCTTGATATTAAAACCAGAGATCTTACTATTTTGACGCAAAATAAGTTGGACGAGTCACCCTATTTTTCACCAAATGGTGGTATGATTATTTTTGCAACGAATCGAGACAACAGAGGGGTGCTTTCCGTGATTTCACTACACAACAACCAGATTGTCGAGTTGGCACAAAAAGGGGCGGAAGTCCGCGAACCAAACTGGTCTAATTACTCAAAATAAGGATAACAATAATGACAAAAAAAATCATCTTACTCACAAGTGTAATTTTTTTAAGCTCTTGTGCCGGAACAACAATTCAAGACTTGGGTGACAAATTCCTTGATTTAATTAACCCTTCGGACCCAGCTGTTGAGGTTGAAGACTTGAGCGACTCTGTATTAATATTGGATGAAAGTGGCAGCTTCTCTGGTGAAAATCTTGCTGATTCGGATGCAGACACAAGTGAGCAATCACGCGCACAAACCGAGACCGAAGTTGCGGTAGAAACGCTCGAAGATGCCGGTGTTTCGTTTGTACTGTATTTTTCTTACGACGATACCGAGATTGATGAAGAGGCGACCCAAGTCATTATCGACCACGCTAATTTTATGAGAAACAACCCAGAAATTTCACTCAAACTTGAAGGTCATGCAGATGAAAGGGGCACTAGAGAATACAACTTAGCCTTGGGTGAAAATCGCGCCCTAAGTGTGAAAGAAGTGCTTGGTTTGTACGGACTTGAAAATAGAGTTGAAGTGGTTAGTTTTGGTGAAGAGCAGCCAATAGCCTTTACTCATGACGAAGATAGCTGGCAGAAAAACCGCCGTGTTGAATTTATTTACCAGTAACCCTTTAGACAGACTTTCTTAAACCGACAATAGGCACCCATGAGAAAGTTCTTCGTCTTAAGTTTTTCGCTCACTATGATTTTTATTTCATCCGCTGTTCAGGCGGATGAAGTTTCTGTTGATGTTGACGCTGCAATTCTTAGCATGCATCAAGAGATTAACTATTTGGTTAATGAGAATAATATCTTAAAAAACCAAATTGAGTTGTTACAAGAGGCACAAAAAGTTTCCAAGCAACGAATTGAAGAGCTCTTCAAAATACTTGAAGTTAGCGCAACTAATAAAGTCATTAAAGAAGTTATCGTTACTCAGAAAGAAAATGAAGACAAGGCGTCGACGCTTTATGCCGATGGCAGAAAACAACTGATTTTTGGTGCTCACGATGCAGCAATTACACTGTTTAATGATTATCTTGCAAGATACTCCGACTATAAGAACGCTGCAGATGCGCAATATTGGCTAGGCAGGGCTTTTTATGCCAAAGAGTCCTATGCTAAAGCCAAGGCAGTTTTCGTGCAATTTCAGCAAGAGAACCCTCTACATCCAAAGTATGCAAACTCTATGTACGAGCTTGCACAAACTCTAGTTGAGTTGGCTGAAATCGAGGCTGCAAAAATGATGCTTTCTGAGATGTTGGATAAATTTCCAACACACTCTTTGCATATCAAGGCAGAAAGCAAGCTTAAAGAGCTGCAAGCGCTAACCTCCGAATCTTAATAAAATGTTAGTACAAGAAATTGCTGCCGTTGATTTGGCTGCTCTTTGTTATTACAACAAAGAGCGTTATCCTTTTCTGTTGGAAAGTGTTCACCACAACGACATCAATCGTTATTCAATTTTATTTGCCTTTCCGGGGCAAAACATTGTCCTCAATGACTTTACCGATTTCAATTTCCTTTCTGAGCTTGAATCAAAGTTAAATAGCAATCTACAATCATCAGATTTACCATTTTCTGGCGGTTGGTTTGTCTATCTTTCTTATGAGTTAATTGGGCAAATAGAGCCTATTCTGAAGGATGATTTATACACTTCTGACCTGCCGATTGCTTATGCGGTGGAAATCCCAAGTGCTATTATTGTGGACCATCAGCAGGATATTTACTACCTTGTTGATCAGTATGACTCTGAAACGCGTATTGATCAAATTTTGACGGATATTAAAGCCCTCAAAGCAATTCCAACAACACAAGTTTCTGGTGAACTTACTGAGGAAAATGAAGACAAGTTTATCGATGGCGTTAAGTCCTCTCGTGATTACATCATGGCTGGTGACGTTTTTCAGGTTAACTTGTCAAGACAATGGCAATATGAACTGGACGATGAACTGGATTCTGCCATTATCTACAATGCTTTGCGAAAAGCAAACCCTGCGCCATTCTCTGCGCTGATTCAATATCAAGATTTTTCTATTATCTCGTCTTCGCCAGAACGACTGTTTAGCGTGCAAGATGGTGTTGTGCAAACCCGACCGATTGCCGGCACTCATCCACGTGGAAAAGGCAGTGAGGACGAGGTGCAAAAGCAACATCTTATTAATCACCCTAAAGAACAAGCAGAGCATATTATGCTGCTTGATTTAGAGCGTAATGATATGGGCAGAGTGTGCGAGTACGGCAGTGTTTATGTTAATGAGGTAATGACACTGGAGACTTACCCCTATGTTCATCAT
>JBBWVR010000011.1:0-3062 GCA_050256315.1 Gammaproteobacteria bacterium
GGTTATTTTAATTCTGGGGTCATTGAGGCTGTAGCAATCGTATTTATGTTTTTAGCGGGTATTAATTTCTCCCTGCATTTTGTTGCCTGGAATAACCGCTCTATCATTGATTATTGGAAGGATTCTGAATTTAAAGCCTATATTGTCGTGCTGCTTGTGTCCGTGCTTATTATTTTGAGCGTTTTAAATTTTAACAATGAATATCAAAGTTTTTGGACGGCATTGAGACACAGCTTATTTCAGACTGTTTCAATGGCTACGACAACAGGCTTTGCCTCACAAAACTTCAGTCAATGGCCCAATGCTGCGCCAGTCTTTTTGATTATGGTGAGTTTTATTGGTGCTTGTGTTGGCTCCACAGGTGGCGGCATTAAGGTGGTTAGGGTGCTATTGATGTTTCGATTGGGTATGAAAGAAATTAAACAGTTTATTCATCCTAATGCTCAAATTAACGTAAAACTCAATCGTTCAACGATTGGTGAAAAAACCCTTGTTTCTGTATTGGGTTTTTTCTCCCTCTATACAATTTCTTTTGTTTTGATTTTGGTTCTATTAATGTTTACCGGCATGGATCAAGTCAGTTCTTTTTCTGCGACTGCGGCAACGATGAATAACTTAGGTCCAGGGCTGGGTGAAGTTGCGCAGAATTACGGCTCTCTTAATGATAGTGCTAAGTGGATTCTCAGTGCTTCAATGCTATTTGGGCGTCTTGAAGTGTTAACTCTGATTGCGCTATTTCATAAAGCGTTCTGGCGCTATTAAGCATACCTTATTTGAAAGGATAATCGGTTCTTTGTTTATAGGTGTCTGATTGAATTATAAAACTGGGTTATTCCAGCCCCGCCATTGACGGGGCTGGAATGTGGTTATGTTAGTAAAGGTGCAATCACCAAGCTAACAATTGCCATCACATTAATCAAAATGTTCATTGCTGGGCCAGAAGTGTCCTTGAATGGGTCACCCACTGTATCACCAACAACTGTTGCCGTATGAGTGTCCGATCCTTTGCCGCCAAAGTTTCCTTTTTCAACATACTTCTTAGCATTGTCCCAAGCGCCGCCGGCATTGGCCATCATTAGCGCCATTAATACGCAACCAAGCAAAGCGCCAGCAAGCATGCCACCGAGTGCTATTGGGCCGATAGCAAAACCAACCACAACGGGTGCTGCAACGGCAATAACACCTGGAAGAATCATTTTCTTCAGGGCTGCAGTGGTGGCAATATCAACACATTTAGCGGTATCCGGCTCTGCAGTGCCTTCCAGTAAGCCAGGAATCTCACGAAATTGCCTTCTGATTTCTTGAATCATTTCAAAGGCAGCATCACCTACGGCGGTCATTGTAATTGCAGAAATTAAGAAAGGAATCGTGCCACCAATAAACAAGCCAATTAACACTTCAGCGCTGTTTAGGTTGAGGGCAAAGCCTTCAATATTGGCACTGACAGTTTCAACATAAGCCGTGATAATAGCTAGGGCTGCAAGTGCCGCCGCGCCAATCGCAAAGCCTTTACCGATAGCTGCAGTTGTGTTGCCAAGCTCGTCCAGTGAGTCGGTAATTTTGCGAGTCTCTTCACCAAGTCCTGCCATTTCAGCGATACCACCAGCATTATCAGCAATAGGGCCATAAGCATCAATTGCCATTGTCATGCCAACAGTTGCCAGCATACCAATAGCGGCGATACCAACACCGTAAAGACCAACATAAGCGTTAGCAACATAGATAATTAGACAAATCATAAATATCGGAAGAACAACCGATTGCATGCCGATTGCCAAACCTTTAATCATTACCGTTGCTGCGCCTGTTTCACCAGCCGCTGCAATATCTCTAATGGGTTTGCCAGCGGTGTAGTATTCAGTTACTAGACCAATGATAATACCGCCAACACTGCCCATCAGTACCGCAGCCCAAATGTCGTTAACAACATCCAACTTGTCGATTAAAAAGTATGAAGTAATAATAAATAAAACAGCTGAACCAATCGTGCCTGTTCTAAGGGCAGACTCTGGAGATTTGTTGGAAGACAGTTTCACCACAAGAATGCCAATAATTGAGCAAATTAGACCTAACGATGCAAGCGCTAATGGCAAGAACATCAGTTCCGATTGATTGCCACCAAGATTAAGCAACTTGTCACCTGCGATAGTTGCAGCAATGGCAATCGTTGCAATCATTGAGCCACAGTAGGATTCAAAAATATCCGAGCCCATACCCGCAATATCACCAACATTATCACCAACGTTATCGGCAATAACGCCAGGGTTGCGTGGGTCGTCTTCAGGAATGCCTGCTTCTAATTTACCAACCAAGTCAGCACCAATATCAGCACTTTTGGTAAAGATACCACCACCAACACGAGAGAAAAGTGCCACGACCGATGCGCCCATGGCAAAACCATGTAGGGCCTCTGAGTGTGTTTCGCCGAAGAAGAAGTATAAACCACCCAAACCTAATAGGCCGAGTGCAGCAACAGACAAGCCCATGACAGAGCCGCCAAAGAAGGCTACTTTAAGTGCAGCAGCACTACCGTGATCGTGTGCAGCTTGCGTTGTTCTGACATTGGCAATGGTTGCTGTGTTCATGCCGATGTAGCCGGCTGTTGCCGAGGTGACAGCACCAACAACGAAGCAAAGTGCACTCATCCAGCCTAGGAAGTAATACATGAATACCAATAAAACTGCAGAAAAAATGCTGAGCATTTTGTACTCACGCGCCATAAATACGGACGCACCAATTTGAATTTGCTCGCCAATTTTTTGTACTTTTCCGCTACCACCAGGTTGTTTTTTAATCCATTGATAGATAACTATCACGATAAGCAGGCCAAGCACTCCAAGTGTCGGGGCAATTAAATTTGTATCAAAATCCATTTTCTCTCCTTTATCTTTTGAAAATTCAGGCGCTATCTTAACCCATCAACTTGCTGCTTAGTTAATTAATACACAAATAAAGTTGAAATTAATTAATCTGTTAAATTTTGTATAGTGATGAAATTTCTCGATTTTTCTATTAGGTTGTGCTTTTTGTGAGCAAATCATTGCACAAGAGATTTAAGCTGC
>JBBWVR010000012.1:0-1629 GCA_050256315.1 Gammaproteobacteria bacterium
GGGGAGCTTAACGGCGCTTGCACCCATAGGAGAAAAAAATGGCAAAAAAAATTGAGTCATATATTAAGTTGCAGGTACCTGCAGCTGAAGCGAATCCATCACCACCGGTTGGTCCAGCATTGGGTCAGCATGGTGTTAATATTATGGAATTCTGTAAAGCGTTTAATGCGAAAACTCAGGATCTTGATAAAGGCATGGCTGTGCCAGTTATTATCACTGTCTATAGTGACCGTAGCTTTACGTTTATTACAAAAACACCACCAGCAGCTGTCCTACTGAGAAAAATAACAGGCATTGCTAAAGGTAGTGCTGAGCCACACATTAATAAAGTGGGTACGGTAACACGTGCGCAACTTGAAGAAGTGGCAAACATTAAAATGAAAGATTTAAATGCTAATGACATCGATGCGGCTGTACAGATTATTGCTGGTACTGCACGTTCGATGGGCTTAGTGGTGGAGGGTTAATCATGGCTAATGTAACTAAAAAACAAAAAGACAATCAAGCAAAAATTAAAGTTGGTGTACGTTACACAATGGCTGATGCACTTAACTTAGTAAAAGAGTGCGCTTCAGCAAAGTTTGATGAGTCTGTTGATGTAAGTATCAATCTTGGTATTGATTCTAAAAAATCAGATCAAAATGTTCGTGGCGCTGTGACATTGCCAAACGGTACTGGAAAAACGGTTCGCGTTGCGGTATTCACTCAAGGTGAAAACGTACAAAAAGCAACTGACGCAGGTGCTGACGTTGTTGGTATGGAAGACTTGATGAAGTCAATGCAAGACGGCGATTTAAACTATGACGTTGTTATCGCATCACCAGATGCGATGGGTGTAGTTGGTCGACTAGGTCAAGTATTGGGTCCACGTGGTCTAATGCCTAACCCTAAAGTGGGCACAGTAACACAAGACGTTGCTACTGCTGTTAGTAACGCAAAAGCCGGCCAAGTTCGTTACCGTGCTGATAAAGCAGGTATTGTTCACGGTTGTGTGGGTAAGGCTTCTTTCGATCCAAAAGCTTTGGAAGAAAATATTACAGCTTTATTGGATGCGCTTAAAAAATCTAAGCCAAGTTCAGCAAAGGGTGTTTATTTCCAAAAGATGAATGTTTCTTCAACAATGGGTCCAGGCCTATCAGTTGATTTATCAAGCGTCGATATTTAATGATTTATCAGTGATCGACTTAGGTTGATCACTAAAAGAATTCTTTGGGCGACAAGGTAACTTGTTTAGCCTCAAAGACCATAGGTGCGATGGATTTTTCGAAATTTGTTGCTTAATAAATTGATCCTTCAATTTGCCTATGTAGAGGGTATGCGAATACCTTGTGGCGAAAGTTATTTTATATAGCTTTCTTTTTATAATTGTTCAGGAGAGACTATGGCTCTAAATCTTGAAGCAAAAAAGGCAGTTGTCGAACAGGTAAACGCAGTAGCATCTACTGCAATTTCTGTTGGCGCAGCCGAGTATCGCGGATTGAATGTTGGACAAATGACTGACTTGCGTGCTTCTGCAATAGATGCGAATGTATCTTTGCGTGTTGTAAAAAACACACTTGCAAAAAGAGCGCTAGCGGAAACTGGTTGTGAGTGTATCACACCGGTATTAAGCGGTCCTGTTATCTTAGG
>JBBWVR010000013.1:0-3494 GCA_050256315.1 Gammaproteobacteria bacterium
AATCGCTATCCAGCAAGACGTCTCCGGCAATGCCAAAGAGACTGCACTTTCATACGCTTGTGCTATCGGTGGTGGTCGTACATGCATTCTTGAGACAAGCTTTAGAGAAGAAACTGAAACAGATTTATTCGGTGAGCAAGCGGTACTTTGTGGTGGTACAACAGCGCTAGTTCAAGCAGGCTTTGAAACACTGGTTGAGGCGGGTTACGAGCCGGAAATGGCGTACTTTGAGTGCATGCACGAGCTAAAGCTTATTGTTGATTTGTTATACGAAGGTGGTATTGCCACTATGCGTTATTCTATTTCGAACACGGCTGAGTACGGTGACGTGACGCGCGGACCTCGTATTGTTACTGCTGAAACAAAGGCTGAAATGAAAAAAATCCTGACAGAAATTCAAGATGGTACATTTACTAAGGAGTTTGTTGCTAATGTAGGCAACTTGCCAGCTCGTCGTGAAGTTCAGCGTGAGCATCAAATTGAGAAAGTAGGTGCGAGCCTTCGTGCAATGATGCCTTGGATCGCCAAAAACAAATTGGTTGATTAGTCTAAAAATTAAAAACCACATATAATCCAACGCATGGAAGAGCATAATAAAGTTCAAGCTAAAAGAGGTGTTTATCTGCTGCCCAGCATTCTTACTACTTTCGGCTTGTTCTGCGGTTTTTATGCCGTTATAGCCTCCATTAAGGGGGATTTTGAAATTGCTGCAATGGCAATTTTCTTTGCTATGCTTTGGGATGCTCTCGATGGTCGAGTGGCTCGCATGACCAATACTCAAAGTGCTTTTGGCGCTGAATACGATTCGATGGCCGATTTGATATCGTTCGGTGTTGCTCCTGCCATTCTGGTGTATCAATGGACACTGTCAGATATGGGTAAGATTGGCTGGATGGCTGCCTTCGTTTATGCCGCATGTGCTGCTCTGCGTTTGGCGCGTTTTAACACTCAAGTTGGTACTGCCGATAAGCGTTATTTTCAAGGCTTACCGTCACCGGCTGCCGCAGCTGTTTTGGCCGGCATGATAGGGTTGTACGAATGGCTACCTGGACAAGGGTATGAGCTTGGCCTCAGCGGTACAGGCGAGAACGCTATTGGCTGGATAATTGCAGTAGCGTGCGGAATATTAATGGTCAGTAATGTTCGTTATCATAGCTTTAAAGAGGTGGATTTCAAAAGAAGAGCGTCATTCAGGCTTGTACTGTTAGCAGTATTAATCATTCTTATTGTTGCTTACGAACCGCCTGTAGTCTTTTTTGCATTTTTCTTTTTATACATGTTGTCCGGCCCTGTTCTTACCGCATTTGGCTTGCAACAAAAGCGCCGTCAGAAAAAACGAAACAAGTCTCTTTAAGTTGCTTTATAATTCTGCTTTATGGGGATAAATAACACTTTATTTACATTTCTTTCATTGGGCAGCCTCTTAGAGTTGTTACGATTACTGCCGTAAGGCAATAATATTCTGCATAGACGAAAGTCTACCAACCCAAAAACTAAGCAACAAACCAAGCAACGATAAGGAAAAGATAATGTCCGAAAAACTAATAATATTTGATACAACACTTCGCGATGGTGAGCAATCTCCTGGCGCCTCAATGACTAAGGATGAAAAGGTTCGTATTGCGAAAATATTGGAAAAAATGCGTGTTGATGTCATCGAGGCCGGTTTTGCTATTGCCTCTCCGGGTGATTTTGCAGCAGTAAAAGCTGTTGCCGAAGCGATAAAAGACTCTACCGTTTGCTCATTAGCTAGAGCGCTTGATAAGGATATAGATCGTGCAGGTGAGGCGATAAAGAATGCCAATTCAGGGCGAATTCACACCTTTATTGCAACGTCAGATATTCACATGAAAATGAAGCTGAAAATGACGCCTGACGAAGTTGTAACACAAGCGATTCATTCGATAAAACGAGCAACTAAATACACAAATGATATTGAGTTTAGTCCAGAAGACGCAGGGCGTTCAGACCTTGATTTTTTGTGTCGAATTATTGAAGCAGCGATTGATGCTGGTGCGACAACGATCAATATTCCAGATACCGTGGGTTATAACATTCCGCACCAGTTTGGTGAAATGATGCGTCAATTAATTGAGCGTATTCCAAATTCTGATAAAGCGATTTTCTCAGCACATTGTCATAATGACTTAGGTTTGGCTGTGTCAAATTCACTATCAGCCGCATTAAATGGCGCCAGACAAATTGAATGTACGATTAACGGCTTGGGCGAGCGTGCAGGAAACACTTCTTTAGAAGAGGTGGTCATGGCGATTCGCACAAGACAAGATGTTTTCAATTTTGATACCAATATTAATGCCGAACATATTCTTGCAGCTTCAAGATTGGTTTCATCTATTACTGGCTTTGTTGTGCAGCCAAACAAGGCAATTGTTGGTGCCAATGCTTTTGCGCATGAAGCAGGCATTCATCAAGACGGCGTATTGAAGCACCGTGAAACTTACGAAATTATGCGCGCAGAAGATGTGGGTTGGAATTCTAATAAATTGGTGCTCGGTAAGCATTCAGGCCGTAATGCCTTTAAAGCGAGATTGGGTGAGTTGGGTGTTGAGTTTGACTCGGAAGCCACTCTTAACGATGCCTTTGCTAAGTTCAAGGATTTGGCGGATAAAAAACACGATATTTTTGACGAAGATTTACAAGCACTGGTCACCGAAACGCAAACCGAGGCTACTGAAGTGATTCGCTTGCTTTCTCTGAAAGTTTGCACTGAAACAGGCGAAGAAAACACTGCCGAGGTCTCTCTTTCAATTAATGGCGAAGAAAAAAGCGCATCGGCCAAAACATCCGGCGCAGTTGACGCAACTTTCCATGCAATTTTGTCGATGGTTGAAATTGAGCCAACATTGCAGCTATACTCGGTCACGAACGTTACCCAAGGTACAGATGCATTGGGTGAGGTGAATGTGCGTTTAGAGCACGAGGGAAAAATTGTTAATGGCCAAGGTGTTGATACCGACATTATCACTTCTTCTGCAAAAGCCTATATTCATGCCCTTAATAAAGTCATGGCTCATGTTGTGAGGGCGCACCCACAGGTATGACGCCTGAGCTTAGACAGGATTATCTGAAGACGCTTGGTATTCCCGAGTTTCTTTATGCGGCAGATGAGCGCGATAACGAAATTACAGCTCTTGCCACGTGCTTGGTAGTGGTGGAGTCAGAGCAGGAGCATTCTTTTTGTCAATCGGGTCAAAGTTATGATTTTCTTGAGAAAATGTTAGGTGCTATTGGTTTGTCAATGAGTGATGTTAAATGTGTAAGTGCGACTAACAGCACACTGCCTTCTGTCATTGAGGATAATCCTGCCAAGGCGGTTCTGATTATGGATAAGGCACTAAAATCGACAATAGGTCAAACTTTTACGACCTGCCACCCTTATGAAATAATCAGCAATGCCGCTTTAAAGAGAGAGGCCTGGGAAGTGCTTAAAGAGGTGAAAAAATGTCTAAAGTAGATTACTCCCTTGATACGTA
>JBBWVR010000014.1:0-3292 GCA_050256315.1 Gammaproteobacteria bacterium
AATGCAAAATAGCTTAAAGCCTGTATCCGCAGGAAACTTACCCGATGAAATCAATGTCATTATTGAAATCCCTGCCAATTCATCGCCTGTTAAATACGAAATCGATAAGGACACAGGCGCTATGTTTGTCGATCGTTTTATTTCTACACCAATGTTCTACCCGTGTAATTATGGCTTCGTCCCTGAAACACTCTCAGATGACGGCGACCCAGCCGACGTTTTAGTTATTACACCTTACCCGTTAATTCACGATTCTGTTATTGTTGCGCGCCCAATAGGCGTCCTTAAAATGACCGACGAAGCGGGCGAAGATGCAAAAATTCTTGCAGTGCCAATCGACAAATTATGCCGCTCATACCACGGCATACGCTGCATTGATGATGTTGATGTTGCTCTAAAAGACCAAATTGAGCATTTCTTTAAATATTACAAAGACCTTGACGAAGGAAAATGGGTAACAATTGAGGGCTGGGGTGATGCAGCACTGGCCAAGAAAGAACTAGTGGCTGCGTTTGACAATTATCGAAACAAATAGCTTTAGAATTATTGCGGGTGAATTTCGCGGCAGGAAGTTTCATTTTCCTGACGCGGAGGGCCTGCGCCCTACCAGTGGAAAAATTCGCGAAACCCTTTTTAATTGGTTGCAATTCGACATTTTCGAAAAGAGTGTTCTAGATCCATTCGCCGGCAGTGGCGCACTCAGTCTTGAGGCGCTTTCAAGAGGCGCCAAAACGATTTATTTGATAGAAAAAAATAACACTGTTTTTAAACAACTCCAAATTAACTTTGGGCTATTCTCGAGCAAAAAATACACACTAATCAACGATGATGCGCTGGCACATTTGAAAAAAACCAGTGCAACACCTTTTGATTTGATTTTTTTAGACCCACCTTTTACTAAGAAAATTCTTACACAAACACTTAAGCTAATTTCTGAAAATGGCTACATCAACCAAACAAGTAAAATTTACATCGAATCTGAATTTCAGATAAACAATGACAATTTAAGTGCGCTGAGCGGTTATCGCTATAATATAGCCAAACAAAAAAAATCTGGCAATGTTCATTATTGCTTGATTAGTCTTGGAGAATGATGAAAAAAATTGCAATTTATCCTGGATCTTTTGATCCCGTCACCAGCGGCCATGTTGATTTGATTCATCGTGCCAGTCGATTATTCGACGAGGTCATTGTTGCCATCACCCAAAATGTTAATAAAAATAGTTTTTTGAGTATTGACGAGCGTATCGAAGCCGTTAGCACTTCGATTGAAGCGCTGAAAAATGTACGAGTGTTGAGATTTAACTCTTTGTTGGTCGATTTTGCTAGAGATCACAATGCACAAGTTATCATCCGTGGCCTTCGCGCTGTTTCTGACTTTGAATATGAGTTTCAATTAAGTGGCATGAACAAGCGCCTCAACCCCAGCATTGAAACACTGTTTATGACCCCTTCTGAAGAGTTTGCCAACATCTCCTCATCACTGGTCCGAGAAATCCTATCTCTCGGTGGTGATATTAGTCCTTTCGTGCCAGACTGTGTAGAAGTCATCTTACAACGACACAAGTCAAAATAATTAGCTCCAGCCTTGAAATAAGATATAACGCCCCTACATAGGCTTTATATCAAAAACAAGGAGTAACTAAAAAATGTCGAAAATTATTGGTATTGATCTAGGTACAACAAATTCATGCGTTGCCGTTATGGACGGTGGCACAGTTAAAATTATTGAAAACTCTGAAGGCGATCGTACAACTCCTTCAATTATTGCCTACCCTAAAAATTCAGAAGAAATCTTAGTGGGTCAGCCAGCCAAGAGGCAGGCTGTAACGAATCCTGAAAACACACTTTACGCCATCAAACGTCTTATTGGTCGTCGCTTTGAAGAAGATGCTGTACAAAAAGACATTGACTTAGTGCCTTACAAGATTGTCAAGGCAGACAACGGTGATGCTTGGGTAGAAGTTAAAGGTAAAAAAATGGCCGCACCTGAAATTTCAGCTCGCGTCATTCAAAAAATGAAGCAAACTGCTGAAGACTACTTGGGTCACGAAGTGACTGAAGCCGTCATTACGGTGCCTGCCTACTTTAACGACTCTCAACGTCAAGCAACTAAAGATGCTGGCAAAATTGCAGGTCTAGAAGTAAAAAGAATTATCAATGAACCAACAGCAGCGGCTCTTGCCTACGGTGTTGACAAAGGCGCTGGCGATAAGAAAGTGGCTGTGTATGACCTAGGTGGTGGCACATTTGACGTTTCTATTATTGAAATGGAAGATATCGACGGTGAGAAGCACTTTGAAGTACTATCAACAAACGGTGATACTTTCTTAGGCGGTGAAGATTTCGACCAACGCATTATTAACTTCCTGGTTGAAGAGTTCAAAAAAGAGCAAGGTGTTAATTTGGCAAATGACCCAATGGCATTACAGCGCCTTAAAGAAGCAGCAGAAAAAGCCAAGATCGAACTTTCATCTTCTGAGCAAACAGATGTTAATTTGCCTTACGTTACAGCTGACGCCTCAGGCCCTAAACACTTGAACATTAAAATCACTCGTGCAAAGCTAGAATCTCTAGTAGACGACCTACTAAAACGCACTATCGAACCATGCAAAGTCGCCTTGAAAGATGCTGGCCTTACAGGTGCTGATATTGATGAGGTTATTATGGTTGGTGGTCAAACACGTATGCCTAAAGTGCAACAAATGGTGCAAGACTTCTTCGGCAAAGAACCTAAGAGAGATCTCAATCCAGATGAAGCTGTAGCTATGGGTGCTGCAATTCAAGGCGGCGTACTGTCTGGCGATGTCACCGACGTTCTCCTTCTTGATGTAACACCACTCTCTCTAGGTATTGAGACAATGGGCGGCATCATGACAAAACTGATTGAAAAGAACACAACCATTCCAACAAACGCTTCACAAGTATTTTCCACTGCAGCAGATAATCAATCTGCGGTAACTGTCCATGTACTACAGGGCGAGCGCGATGTGGCAAGTGCCAATAAATCTCTTGGCCAATTCAATCTTGAAGGTATTGCAGCTGCGCCGAAAGGGCAACCGCAAATTGAAGTAACATTGGATATCGATTCTGATGGTATTTTGAATGTTTCCGCCAAAGATAAAAACACTGGCAAAGAGCAGTCCATCACAATTAAAGCATCAAGTGGTCTTTCTGATGAAGAGGTCGACAAAATGATTAAAGATGCTGAAGCGCACGCTGAAGAAGACAAAAAATTCCAAGAGCTGGTGACAACCAGAAACATGGCAGACTCGTTGATTCATTCGACTAA
>JBBWVR010000015.1:0-3706 GCA_050256315.1 Gammaproteobacteria bacterium
TGATAGGCGTATGTCTGCAAAAAAAGTGTTTCAAGAGCTTGGCCAGCCATTTTGGGCAAAAAGACAGCCTAATGGTTATTCGAGTAGTAAGTCATATTGGATTTCAGGGGAGTTTTTGGAGCGTCGTTTACGCTTTTCTGAAGCTATTTATAACACTGCCCATCCACAATTTACCCCTAAGGAAATGATGGATAGAATTGGGGTGAATTCAGCCACACGAAATTTGGTTGAAGGGCTTAGTGGTCGCAAAAGAAAGTTTATTGCACTTATGTGCAGTCCTGAATTGATGGGGGTGTAGGGTGGCTAAATTAGAAATGACTAGACGAGAATTTCTTAAGCTCACAGGAGCGTCGTTATTTCTATCTGCTGCTCCAGTATCTGGTTTTACCAAAGACCTTCCTCAAGGGAATATTTCAGTCATTTTATTGCAAGGAGGTATGGATGGCCTAACTGCTGTTCCTCCAATTGGAGACCCTGCGTTAGCCTCTTTACGCCAAGAAATTGGCTTATCTAACCCAATTAAAGTTAATCCATTTTTTGGATTGCATCCAAAGTTGCAACATTTTTCTAAACTTATGGCAAGAGGGGAGGCTTCGATTGTTCATGCAACCTCTTTCCCTTACACAAAAAGGTCCCACTTTGAAGGGCAAAATTATATGCAAGGGGGAGGTTCGAGTCCATTTTCGACAACAACTGGCTGGCTGGGGCGTGCCCTAGATTTGGCGTTGTTGCCAGGTCGAGCTTTGTCTCTTGAGTTGCCGCTAATTCTGAGAGGTAGTTTAAATGTTGATAATTTTTACCCGGCTAGAGTTAACGGCTCAAGTAAGCCGGAAAAATGGCTAATAGAGCAAATTACTATGGCTCATCAAGCGGAGGTGGCAAGAGCCTTTCAGGCAGTCGGTGATAAAGTTGTCGATCAAGCAAGGTCTAACATTCCGAGAGATCCCGTCAGTTTGGCCAAATATGCCGGCGAGCAAATGTCTACAAAAGGTGGCCCCGTGGCCTCTGTAATTCGAGTAAACCAATTTGATACACACGCCTTACAGGGTGCAGATGAGGGAAGTCATGGTGATCGTCTTGAATTACTTGATGAGGTCATCAAGGCTTATAGAGAAGGGCTTGGTGATGCTTGGGATCAGAGCATCATTTTAACGCTACCAGAGTTTGGCAGAACTGCGTCAGTGAATGGTACGGGGGGAACAGATCATGGCTATGCAAGCGTAGGTTTGCTAGCCGGAGGTTTAATTGATAACAGTCGAGTTATTTCTGAGTGGCCCGGTCTTGCTGATGTTGATTTGTACGAAGAAAGGGATTTGTATGCAACAATTGATTATCGCTCAGTCTGTGCCGCGTGTATAGAAAGGGTTTTGGGGCTTGATCATGATTTGATTTCACAGAAGGTTTTTTTAACATCAAAACTAAAGCGTACTTATGATTATATTTTTTCATAATCTTTAATCTTGCAAGCATCCAATAAACCCATGATAAAAGTTTTTTTCTATTGTTTGTGTTTTATAAGCCTATTATCAACAAGTGTGACAGCGTCACTGCCACCTGATCAAACTAAAAGCACTCTTGTAAAAGAGGACTCTATAAGAATTTATGAGGTTGATTTGGTGTTAGAGAATGCTACCAATGCATTTAGCAAAACTGATTTTGATTTCAGCCTATATGATATTCATGACACACATGAGCAAATGAGGTGTGGGTTTGGGATTCATCGTGCAATTTACGAAACTGGTGTAATTGAGGATTGGGCGCTAGTTAACGGTGATCTTTTAATACAAGAAGGGCTAGTTAAATTCCTCAATCATAGGTGGAGAACAAGAGGCTTGTCCAATTCAAGTTATTTGGTTAAAGAGGCAAATCTCAAGTTGACAAAAGAAGGTTATATAGTTGGAAAGATGCCTTATTTTCATTTATTTGTTGATGAAGGGGAGCCACCAATGCTACCCCTTTATGTATCTTTTAAAAAACATACAAATTCAAAACCAATCGATATAAATTCCTCTATTGGGGTACCGGCTGAAATGTGGGTTGAGGTCGATGGTTGGGCTGATGGCGTTATGTATTTGTTTTGCAATAAAGTATAAATTAACGCAAAAATGAGTGAATTTTCTGAAAAATTTCAGAATTTGAATTGGCCAATCTTTCAACAAGACCCATGTGATCAGCGCCTGGTTCAGCAAAGTATTCAATCTGAGGCTGATAGTGTTGCCACTCTTTGACAAACTCATTTGTTTGCCAGTGAAACGCGTCGGTCTCGCCACCACCCAGAGCCACCAAGATAGGTGTGTTTGTATGCGGCTTAAGAAACTGAGGGCTCAGGGCATGACTTTCTTTGTCATCTAAGCGCAGCGCCCCACCAATAGTGGTTTTCCTTATTGGATCTAGCTGATAAAGACCGCTTAATGGTATGGCTGCTTTAATGATGTCGGTTGGTAATGAATGATCAAACGCCTGCCAATCTGTCGTCAGCAACATTGCTGTAATATGTCCGCCAGCAGAGTGCCCGGAAAAATTGATCCTATTTTGAGAAATAGCTTGAGATTTGGCGTTGTGCCAAAGCCAAATAAGAGCTTGGCGAATGTTGTCGACAATATTTGTCATGCTGGCTTCCGGACAAAGTTGGTAGCCAATCAATGCAACGTCAATACCCGCATTCACAAAAGACTCCGCAACATAACTGTAGATAGATTTGTCTCCGCGTTGCCAATAGCCGCCATGAACGAAAACAAATAAGGGGGCGTTTAAATGACCACAACGGAAGATATCCAATTTGTCTTTTTCTCCATCACCGTATGACAGGTCGAGATCACAGTTTGCACCCTGTCTAAATAACTCACTGCGTCTTACCCAAGACTCTATAAGATCTTCGAAGTCATCGACAAGGAGGCGTATGTTGTAGCCTTTCTCTAATACAGGGTCAATAGGAAGTGCCGCATTCATCAGCCGTCCTTATGCAGTTCGGTTTTTAAAATAGGTGTTCTTGTGAGTAATTAGACCGTTTTTGAATGTCAATACGTCGATGCTATGAAAATCTTGGATTTCACCACTCTTTAACTCCGCTTTGCGATGGAATTCACAATAGGCCTTATTGCCAACAATGCGAGAGTCAAGCGTTTCCCAGTGAACGCTTTTAACATTATTAAAAAGACCGCTAAAGACTTCTCTTAGGGCGCCCTTTCCACTAAAGCGTGTGCCAAAAACATCAGCACCCGCGCCATGATCAAAGATGGCGTCTTCGGCAAAATATTGCATAATCTCATCGATGTTGTTGTCATTATATGCTTGGGTTATAGCATCAAGCAATTCTGCTGTAATTCTAGCTTCTTGTGTCGTGTTTAAATTCATGATGTATTGTTTGTTGGTTTAATCATATTCGCCGGCTTTTTCGAAAGCCAGCCATTCACTCGGTGAGTTGCCAAATGGCGCCATGGCGTGTTTTTGAAAAGCTTCACGATTGCATAATCGTTGATACCAGGCCTCAATTCCTGGAAAAGAAGGGCGCTCGATATCTAGAATAAAGTACTTGTGTAGTAGAACACCGAGAGGTATGTCGCCAAAAGTAAGTGCGTTGCCCGCAACGTAGTGATTGTTGAGTAAGTGACCTTCTAGAATGCTGAGAATATTCGCACTTTTCTTTGCCATTTTGGCAATTTGTTCATAATCTCTCTCAGACTCTTCCGTTCTGACAAGTTGCCAA
>JBBWVR010000016.1:0-3089 GCA_050256315.1 Gammaproteobacteria bacterium
ACTAAGCCAATATTGTTTTCAATTGGCGAGCAGTTTTGGTAACCAAAGAAAATAGCGGTACGGCCCTGCGCTTTAGCCGTGAGAGCATCGTCCGCTGTTTTTCCTAAAAAAATCAAATCCGCATGATCTTCAAATCGTCGATTCCAATCGATGACGTTTTGCACCATCTCTTGAAAATCTTCGTGATAACAAATAGTAACGTGAATGGCGCTCAGGCCACCTGCATTAATTTGTTTAAAGACCTCCTCGCTCCAATTATTGTATTGAAGTGCATCGATATAAAGAGATGGGTGCGCCATTATGGATTACCTGATGAGATGTAAGATGTTTTAACTTGGGTGTATAACTCTTTAGCGTATTGACCCTGTTCTCTAGGGCCAAAGCTTGAATTTTTTCTACCGCCAAATGGTACGTGGTAGTCTGTACCCGCTGTTGGTAAATTGACCATCACGCAGCCGCTTTCTGCATTTCTACGGAAGTGGCTTGCTTTTGACAAAGACTGGGTAATAATGCCAGAAACCAAGCCGAAATCAGTATCGTTAGCCACCGACAACGCTTCGTCGTAATCGGCAACTTTAATCACGCACGCCATTGGCGCGAATAATTCTTCACGATTCAGTCGCATCGCATTGTTACCACCAATCAGCAAGGCGGGTTGCATGTAATGCCCGGGCGTCGCCAACTCAAGCGCATCGCCACCACACACCACTTCACAGCCCTCGTCACGTGCGAGTTGCATGTAATCTAGGTTAGAGGCTAATTGCTCTGCACTAGCTGCAGGACCAATCTGTGTACCATCTTCCAGTGCGTGACCCACTTTAAGGGCTGAAGTAGAGGCTGCCATACGCTCAACAAATTCATCATGAATGGATTGGTGTACCACTAAGCGTGAAGAGGCTGTACATTTTTGACCAGTAGAACCAAAAGCACCGCCTGTAGCTGCTGCAACAGCAACATCGATATCCGCATCATCCATCACTACTAGCGGGTTTTTTGAACCAAGTTCTAATTGGAATTTGGTTAAATTTTGTGCTGCAGCGACTGCAATTTGACGACCGACGTCGTATGAACCAGTAAAGCTGATGGCGTGCACTTTAGGGCTTTCAACCAATGCTTGGCCGATTGAACCACCAGAGCCCATGACCAAATTAAACAAACCTTTAGGAATATCTTGTCTTGAAATAATCTCAGCTAGGGCTACCGCACTGGCCGGCGTTAAATTAGCTGGCTTCCAAATGACGGCATTACCAAATGCTAGGGCTGGCGCGATTTTCCAGCTGGCAGTTGCTGTTGGGAAGTTCCAAGGTGAAATAATCGCCACTGTGCCCATTGGCTCACGACGAACATCGACCTCAATATTAGGTCTAACAGAATCGGCAGTATCGCCACTTTGACGCAAAACTTCAGCCGCGTAATACGTAAAAAATTGTCCAGCACGGTAGACCTCGCCTTTACCTTCGGCCACTGGCTTGCCTTCTTCTCTAGAGAGAAGTTCACCCAGCTCAGCACTACGAGCCATCACCTCTTCGCCAATTTTCATTAATACAGCTTGGCGCTGTTCAAGTCCTGTAGCAGCCCATTGCTTCTGTGCAATTTGTGCAGAATTCAGTGCATCTTCTAATTGGACATTATCGGCTTGAGCGTATTGACCGATAACATCATTGGTATCAGAAGGGTTAACATTTGCGATTGAACTAACACCTTCAACCCAGTCGCCGGCGATGTAATTTTTTAATATATTTGACATAGTAAGTTAGTAGTGAGAAAAAAAATAAATTTGTAGCCTTTTTTAAGGTTTTTCAAGCAATTAGATAGGCCTATGAAATATTAATCATACGCCAACTTCCCCCTTGAGGCGGCCTATTATATACGCCTGTCAAGATGCTTGACTTTAATAAATCTATACCTATAATATACACTTTGTATACAAAAAGATAAACAAATAAAATGGCTTATCGTGTGGTGATTTTACGGGGCATGGCCTAGGCCAAGAGTGAGCTAGGGGGAAATTCCAAAGGGGATTTATTATGCCTAGACAAGGCTGAAAATGAAGAGCTACTAGATTATATTGCCCATCGTGAAGCAACCATCCCCACGATGGAAGCCCTGAATCAGGAATATTAGACGCATGAAAAAAGAGTACTTTTACCAAGACCTTAGGCGCCAGATTCTCACCCTAAAGCTGGCTCCTGGAACCAGCCTAGATGAAGTTAGTTTATCCAAGGAATACGCTATTTCGCGCACACCACTCAGAGAAATTTTTCAAAGACTTGCTGGCGAGGGTTATATAGAAATAATTAATAACCGTGGTGCGATGGTTTCCTCAATGGATTATAAAACAGTGCGCAATTTTTTTCTCACCGCACCTATGATTTATGCATCTATCGGCCGCCTAGCGACTGAGAATGCATCTAGAGAACAACTGAGTGAATTACAAAACGCGCAAGATAAGTTTCGCGAAGCTGTTGGTCAGAAAAATATTGAAGGGATGGTATTTTACAATGATCGATTTCATCGGTTGATTGGTGGAATTGCAAACAACCCTTATCTTCAACCGAGCTATGAGCGCTTGTTAATTGACCATACGCGCATTAGCCAAATGGTCTTCAGATTTTCAGAGGATGGAATGATCAAAGATTTTGAGGAGGCCGTTAATCAACATGAAGCTATGATTGAATACATCGCTATTAACGATGCTGAGCGTATGGTTGCCCTAACCCAAGACCACTGGGATCTTTCTAGAGCCCATATGGAGCGTTATATATATCCAGATCCACTTCCTTTGGACCATGCTGTATTTAACTCAAATATGCAAATTAAATAATAGCGGTAACGCTTTGGCAAAAATAGCGTAGTGATAAACAATGCTGTTTTATTATGAATAGGTCTCCAAGCGCTTATCTAAATGAGTGGCAGGCCTAGGCGATTTAACTATAGCTCAGTACAGCCTTGCCAAGTACATCCATTCGTGGCGTGACACCCAAACCAGGGCTCTGCGGAGCAGAAATAAAGCCATTTTCAACAACATAATCACCATCGGCCGTTTTCAGTGAAACCATATCTCGACAATCTAGAATACACCTTAAATA
>JBBWVR010000017.1:0-6696 GCA_050256315.1 Gammaproteobacteria bacterium
TGTAATGTTTGATTACATTAATAATATTAAAGCAGAAATTCCAGATGGTGTTAGAAGTGCAATTATTGACCTTGAAAAAGTAGAAGTTGAGATAATCGATTAAAACTGAAGCATCCAAATTATGAGTCGACACCTTGTTATTTACAACCCAATCGCAGGTCGAGGCCGCGCAATAAAGCACTGGCCAGAGGTTGAGCGAGCATTGATTGAATCTGGTGTTGAGTTTGATGTTGTGACAACGTCTGCCCCTCTTGAAGCCTTATCACTTGCTGAAAAAGCACCTGAGAAATACTCTGCAGTCATTGCGGTTGGTGGAGACGGCACGGTTCATGAAGTTGTGAATGGGTTATTGCGAGCATCGAACGAGGGTGAAACGATTGCCCTGGGAGTGGTGCCGCTAGGCAGTGGTGATGACTTTGCCAAAGTTATTCCGCCGGAAGCCGCAATTGGCGGTAAGGCGTTTGATTGGCGTGTGGCAGTCGAGAAAATTGCCCAGGGTCAGACAAAACTGTTTGATGTTGGACGACTATCAGTGGATCAATCAGACAGCGACCCGCAGTATTTTATGAACGGTATGGACATTGGTTTTGGCGCTCAAGCAGCCCTTAACTTTACCACAGTGCCGAAGTTTCTCACAGGTATGGCGGCATATCTAGCCGCAATTATGAAAACGCTGATTGATTACCGCATTCCAAAAGTTAGTATTCAGATTGATGGTCATGCGCCATTTGAACAGTCAACAACGATGACGGTTGTCACCAATGGGCGCTGTTTTGGTAGTGGTTTTTGGGTCTGCCCTGATGCTATTGTTGATGACGGCCTGCTTAACGTTATGGTGGCAGATGGTATTGGTCGTGTGCAGATCCTCAGCTTGATACCAAAAATAATGAAAGGCACGCATACCAGTGAACCAATTCTAAAAAATTTTCTCGCCAAGCGTGTTGTTATTAGTGCAGATGAATCTTTTGCGGTTGAAGCTGATGGGGAAGTCCCCTACCCTCAAACAACGCGCCTTGAAGTGCAGGTGTTAGAAAAGAAATTAAAGGTTATTGTTTAGCAGTAAACTCAATTTTTAGATTTCTTTTTTGGGAGTAGCATGAAGCAAAGAATATTGGGGTTTTGATGTTGCGAGAGCCTTGGCTATTCAATTTGCGAAAGAACAAGGCTGCCAAAGGATGACTGATGATAATGACGGTGCGCATTGTTTTTACCAAAAACACGATTTTTCACGATCTTCAATGCTGACCTTTCGTAAGTCGTTGAATGATTAAAGTCAGGAAGATAAGGGAGATTCACAGTTGGTAATCATACTTAGCGTAAAATATCCGCTATTGTTTTTATGAGTTAATATTGTGAGTGATACAACCTTTAAGTCTACTGGGCTAAGCCCTGAATTAACCGCCAATTTAAGCACTTTGGGCTATCATACGATGACACCCATTCAAGCGATGAGTTTACCGGCTATTCTGTCAGGTAAGGACGTCATTGGCCAAGGTAAAACCGGCTCTGGCAAAACAGCCGCCTTTGGCTTGGGCTTGCTGCAAAAGCTTGATGTTAAACTTTTCAAAACCCAGTCTTTAGTGTTGTGTCCAACGCGTGAGCTTGCTGATCAAGTGGCAAGTGAGTTGCGTCGACTCGCTAGAGCAACACACAACGTTAAAATACTGACATTGTGTGGTGGTGTGCCTATCGGGCCGCAAATTGGCTCATTGGAGCGTGGCGCACATATTGTGGTGGGTACGCCCGGACGAATTGATGATCATTTGCGTAAGAAAACTTTGAGGCTTGGCTCGGTAAGTACTTTGGTACTGGATGAGGCAGACCGCATGCTGGACATGGGTTTTCAAGATACGATTGATGATATTGTCGATTGTATTTCGACAAATCGACAAACTCTACTTTTTAGTGCAACCTTTCCTAGGGAGATTAAATCAATTGCAGAGCGTGTTATGCTGAACCCAATTACAGTTCAGGCGCCTTCTACCCACGATGAAGAAACCATTAAACAGACCTTTCACCAAGTTAGCGATGCATCGTCGAGAATGATTGCTTTGCGTTTGTTGTTGGCAAAGCATAGTGTGAATTCGGCATTGGTTTTTTGCAATACTAAGCGCGACACCCAAGATGTGGCGGATGAGCTCAACGATTGGGGTTTTTACGCGCTTGCTATTCATGGTGATCTTGATCAGCGTGAGCGCGATCAGGCGCTGATTCAGTTTTCAAATAAAAGCATTCCTGTACTGGTGGCAACCGATGTAGCCGCCAGAGGATTGGATATTGATGCGCTTGATTTAGTAATCAACTATCATCTTGCGCATGATCCAGAAACACACGTACACCGAATCGGTCGTACCGGTAGGGCCGGCAGTAGTGGTATTGCCTGCACTTTGTACAGCAATAGAGAAATGCATAAAGTTGATGCGCTGGAGCTGGGTGTTGATTCTGAAAAATATAGCGGCCCTTTGCCATCTGAGAGTTTGCTGGATAAGCCAGTGAAAAAGCCATTAATGGCCACCATAAAAATCGATGGCGGCAAAAAACAAAAACTACGTCCTGGCGACATTGTGGGCGCCTTGACTGGCGACGGCGGTATACCCGGTGATTCAGTTGGCAAGATTAATGTTTCGGCTAATTGGTCTTATGTGGCTGTTCAGTTAAATTTGGTCAAACCGGCATTGAAAAAACTCTCTAATGGTAGGTTGAAAGGTCGATCATTCCGCGTCAGGCTGGTTTCGTAAATACTTCCGTTTGTGCTATGATGTGACATTTGATCACATGTAGTTCAAAATGAAAGAAACTTTGTTATTCGTGCATATTGCAGGCGACTCAGTCGCGCCAATCTGTGCTTTGATGGCGACATCAAGTAAAAAAGGCTCCAATTTCCACCGTAAAGTTGGCCGTATTTACGCGCTAGGTATGGCAACCATTGTTGTTACAGCAATACCAATGGCCATCATCAGTGAAAAAATGTTCTTATTCCTCATAGCGCTTTTTAGTGGTTACTTGGTTTTTGCCGGTTGGCGTTTTGCTGTGTTTATTATGCCCTTAACAGTACTCACGGTCGCCCTTGTGACAAACGTCTCAACAGAGCCTGCCTAGTTGACTTGGATTGCACCAACAATGGTAATCACTCCTTTGATTGTTTATTGGAATCGACGCGGTTTAAAAGGTTAATTATTATTGAAACCTGTCGATTTCAGTAAAAATCGCCCTGCGAAGCAGTCTCAGATTTCTAGGGCAACAGCCTAAAGTGGTTAAGAAATTAATTAAAACAGCAATAAACAGTATATAGTTTATTTAAATAATCTTTAATCATGATTGGAGCGACTTATTAGGGTGAGTATCGATCAATCCAAGAAATATGGAATAGTCAAAGACTATCACCAACAAACCAAGCATCATCTGCACCGCTATGCTCGCTCCCCCGGATGCTTGGATTGGGATAATCAGCCGCTACCTTATCGATTGTTTGATGGTGCGCCTCAAATTCAATTGCCTTTAATCGACAAGGATCGAGGGCTGCCTTACTCGTCACTTTACCAACTCAAGAGTAGCCGAGATTCGATTTCTATCGAGTCCATTGCTAATATGTTAGAACTTAGTATGGGGCTTTCGGCTTGGAAGAAATACGGTACTTCTGAATGGGCGCTGAGAATGAATCCTTCCAGCGGAAATCTTCATCCAACCGAGTGCTACTTGCTATTGCCTGATTTTCCCCAACAAAGAGCTTGTGTCACTCACTACAATCCTTATCTACACGTTCTTGAAGAAAGGGCACTTTTTGGTCGGAGCCAGGCAGGTTGGCTTCAAGATTGTGGGGGGTTTTGTATCATTTTAACTAGCATTCCTTGGCGCGAGGCTTGGAAGTATGGCGAACGAGCTTTTCGCTATTGCCAGCACGATTTGGGTCATGCTCTGGGCGCTTTGCGTTTTGCCTGTAATTTAAACGGCTGGAAGATGAGCTTAATTCCAAAGATTTCGGCAAAGAGGCTAGAGCGATTCTTGGGTTTTGATCAATTGCACTGGGCGGACGGAGAGGCAGAGCATGTCGAGTGCCTTTATTGGGTTGAGGGCAAACAGCAAGACTCAAAGGTAATTTTGGAATGGTTTGATTTGCAAGAAAATCCTATATACACACACCCGCCAAATCGCCTTAGTGAAAAGCATGCTGAATGGAGCATCATC
The DNA here is from genome assembly GCA_050256315.1 of Gammaproteobacteria bacterium. Taxonomy (GTDB): domain Bacteria; phylum Pseudomonadota; class Gammaproteobacteria; order PS1; family Pseudothioglobaceae; genus Pseudothioglobus. Next base: position 4,186 of record JBBWVR010000017.1, read on the forward strand.
GAGAAGGTGCAGAAGGCAAGTCAGATAAACAACTCCGTTGTTCTGCAGACGCCTAACTCTTCAAATCCTAATGAAGGCGCCTTTACCTCTGCATTTACAGCTGAAGGAATTATTAGAAGAAGGCGCAGCGCACAAAACTATGACCAGAATACCAGCCGTACAAATCTGGCCAATTTTAGTCACACTTTGGAGAAAACTCTACCATCGAATGGCTGTCCCTTTGATGTACTTCCCTATGAAGCTCAAGTTCATCTCGCGATATTTGTTCATGCGGTGGAGGGTCTTGATTCGGGACTGTACATCTTGGTTCGAAATTCAGAAAATATTGAATCGTTGAAATATCTTATGCATTCGAAGTTTGACTGGCACCAAGTAACGCCAGACTTGCCTTTGTATTGTTTGCAAAAAGGCGATTTCAGGGTTGACGCACAGTTGCTTAGTTGTAATCAGGCCATAGCCGGTGATAGTGCCTACTCTCTTGGTATGCTTGCTCACTTTGATTCTGTTATTAAACAGGATCCGTCAATCTACCCTAGACTCTTCTGGGAAACAGGATTGGTGGGGCAGGTGCTTTATCTAGAATCAGAAGCGCAAGATCTGCGAGCCACTGGTATTGGCTGTTTCTTTGATGACGAGATGCACAAAATACTTGGCATCAAGGGGACTGAATGGCAAAGTCTTTATCACTTCACCGTAGGCAAGCATGTGGATGATACTCGTCTGGAAACCAAACCAGCTTATTTTCACTTGCAGTGATGAACAAGGGTTATCCATAGAATACCAACGAAATGCCAAACAGCTGGCGGTGTATTTCGCTTACCCTTTGCTAAGTTTCTCTTGCATTCTGGCGTCAACGCTGCTTCTGAGGGCGCTTTCATATTGGCTCAGCCCTGGCAATAGCTCAATTGCAGCCCTCTGTCGTCAAACACCGATAGAAGTAAGTTCTGCACTGCTCTTTGAGTATAAAAAAAAAGGGGGGGTGCCCTAAGGGCATACAGCCTAAAATTTCCTGAACAAACCCTTTAGCTATCAATAAATTGATTAAAACAGCGCAATTTTGCCATTTTTTTCGCCTATATTTGCCATAGTTAAGGTGTTTTTCAGGTCTTTAGCTAAATTTATTGCTTCATTTACAACATTTTTCCATTTTTTTGACGATTATTGTATCGCTTAATTTTTTCAATTAAAGGCCATATTAAACGATATTAAAGCGCTTAATAGCTGTTAGAATAAATACTCAAATTTCAAAATTTATAATCGTCAATTAATATGAAGACCTTACTGCTAGCACTTAGTCTTTATTTTGAAAAAGTTCCTGGGCAACTTAGGCCGCATCGTAAATTAGTTCTTATGTTGGCCTTGCTTTCGACTGTCTTTATGGTTATTGGTGCCAATCGGTTTACGCTAGATTTTTCCATTGAGTCTTGGTTTGAGAAGGGCGATCCCGCGCTGGACGCACTGAGTGAGTTTCGCCAACAATTTGGCAGTGACGATGGCCTGTTTATTGTATATGAGGCTAAAGATGGTGACGTTTTCTCGTACCAATCTCTGACGCTCATCTCTGAGCTAACAGATGCGCTTGCCAATTCTCAACTCCTTGACCCTCAAATTATAACGGATAAGTATGGTTTGACCCTGGATCAAGTAGAGGTGCTCGGTCATATTAAACGTGTTCAATCGCTGACTAACACCCGCATCCAAAAAAGCGAAGGTGATACCCTTAGTGCACCACTTTTGGTGCCGCGCGATATTCCAACGGATCCGTACGCACTCGAGCAAATTAAAAAACTGGCAGATGCTCAAAGTGCACTACCTTTGTTTATGTTTTCTAAGGATCATCGTTTTGGCGCGCTATCAATACAAACAGACTTTGGCACGATACCCATTCTCGATCCTGACAGTCAAAACAGCCCTTTACTTGAAGAAGATGCTTGGGACGAGGCCTTTGATAATTTTGAGGTCTTGGTGGATGAAGAGGCGCTCGTTAAAAAGGTCAAGTTTGAGGAGCTTGATCCAAACCTTTATCTGACTTTTATGCCGGCGGTCTCGGGAATTTATAAACAAGATTACTTTCTTGAGCAATTTGATTTTTATCCGATAGGAAATGCCTCGATGACGGAGCTGGCGTGGGACACAATGATCCATGCGGGTTTGTTGTTGATTGGAATGGTCGTGGTCATTAATGTGTTGTTATGGTCGCTGTTCCGCTCCGCTTCGGCGGTTGTTTTGCCGCAGTTGGCGATTGGCATGAGTGTGCTGTTTGTCATTGGTAGTTTTGGCTGGCTGAATATCACCGCATCAACACTGATTGCTTTAACGGGGATGTTGGTGGTTGCGGTGGGTGTTGCTGATTGTGTGCACGTGATGAGTAGTTATATGTATTTTCGTCGTGATGGCGAGGCTCATGAAGAAGCTCTGAGTCATGCTTATGGCAAAACCGGTGTGCCTATTTTACTAACGACCATTACCACAATGGCCGGCATGTCATCCCTTGCCGCAACGGGTATGGCG
>JBBWVR010000018.1:0-3148 GCA_050256315.1 Gammaproteobacteria bacterium
CGGCAGTGCAAACTCATTGATGTATTTACCTATTGATCAGTTGATCAATTCATCTAGATCTGCAACTTCATCAACTTCTGGACAATCAAACTACTCATCTCAGTCATCTCAGTCGGGTGGTAGCACCAGTGTATTACGCTCTAGGGAGGTAAGATAATGAAAAAAATTAGCCTTATATCGATTATTCTTATTCCAATTATTGTAATTCTTGCCAGCTCTGCGCTATACACCGTTAATGAAACTCAAGTAGCGATTAAGCTTCGATTGGGTGAGATTGTTACCATTGAAGAAGAGCCTGGTTTGAAATATAAAACACCGTTCGTCAATAATGTGATTTTCTTTGATAAGCGCATTCAAACGCTAGATTCTTCACCAGAGTCATTCCTGACGGTTGAGAAGAAAAATGTTATTGTGGATTCTTTTGTTAAATGGCGTATTGTTGATGTGAAGAAGTTCTACACCTCGACAGGTGGCACGGTTGCAGCTGCTAATCTCAGATTGGCGGAAAACAACCAAAACGCTCTAAGAAGTGAATTCTCGAGGCGTACGATTAGAGAGGTTGTTTCTGATCAGCGGGAAGCAATTATGTCTACTGTAAAGTCTAAATTGAGGGCAATTGCAATAGCTGAATACGGTATTGAAGTTGTCGACGTTCGTATTAAGCGAATTGAGCTTTCTTCAGAGGTGCGGAATTCAGTTTATTTAAGAATGGAAACCGAGCGCAAGGGATTGGCTAATAAACTGCGTTCAGAGGGTTCTGAGGAAGCAGAAAAGATCCAAGCTTTTGCCGAAAAAGAGCGCACGATTATTTTGGCGAATGCTTACAGAGATTCCGAAAAAATTCGAGGCGAAGGTGATGCGGACTCGGCCAGTAATTATGCCGAGGCTTACAGTCAAGACGCCGAGTTTTATTCTTTTTATCGTTCTTTAGAGTCTTATAGAAAGTCGTTTGGCCAACGTGGTGATATATTGGTGCTGAGTCCTGACAGTGAATTTTTCCGTCACTTTAATCCAAGTTTTGACTAGGGCGAGCTTTGACTAAAGGTTAACAATGAACAAATGGCAACTGCCTGAAGGGATAGATGAGCTAGCCGGCTCACAGGCAGCATCATTTGAAGTGATTCGACGTTGCCTGCTTGATCTGTATCAGAGCTGGGGTTACGAGCTCGTTGTACCGCCAATGGTGGAATACATTGAGTCTCTCATCTTAACTTCGGATTCTGTTGACCAAAAAACCTTTAAATTTTTAGATCCTTGTAGTGGCAGGATGTTGGGCGTTCATGCTGACATCACCTCGCAAATTGCAAGGATTGATTCTAAGCGTTCAAAAAACGGCAGTATTGATCGCTATTGTTATATCAATGCGATTCTGCAAACAAAGGCCGATGATTTCTACGCTTCTCGCTCGCCAATTCAAGCAGGCGCTGAACTTTATGGCTTCAAGGGAATTGATGCCGATATCGAAGTGATAGAGATGATGATCTCTTCTCTGTCTATATTGGATATTGAAGATTTAACACTGAGTTTAGGAAACACTGCAATTTTTAGTGCGCTAATAGAAGCGGCTCAACTTGATAGCGAAACCACGGCAACTTTAAGAGATATTTTTAAGCGAAAATCTGTTCCTGATTTGGCTGTGTTTCTTAAGCAAAACAACACTAAAGAAGGCGATCGCTTCAAGGCATTAATTTCGCTTGAGGGCGACGCTAGTGTTCTGAGCAGTGCAAAGAAACTCTTTTCTGATTTGCCACAAGCACTTGTGGCAATTGATGCTTTAATCAAATTGAATGAAGTTTTTGCCGATCGAGATGTTGATCTTATGTTTGATCTTGGCGAGGTTAGGGCTTATGAATACCACAACGGTGTGGTCTTTGCCGCTTACCATGCAGACTTTTCCAAGGCATTGGCGCAGGGTGGGCGCTATAACGGTTTAAGTCAGTCATTTGGTGTTGCAAGAGATGCCACAGGTTTTTCTCTGGATTTAAAATTTTTGATACAACAACAATCAGACTCTAAGGATAGCCCAAGAGCGTTACTTGCACCGAATTTAAATGACGCCTCTCTTAAGGTGTTTGTTGAAGGGCTGAGATCAAGTGGTGTTGTTGTCAAACAAGATATGGAAAACTCTAACAATGCTGACATTGTTAAGAGCGGTAACGAATGGATTATTAAGGATTAATATGGCAAAGAATGTAGTCATCATTGGCACCCAATGGGGCGACGAAGGCAAAGGCAAGGTGGTCGATTTAATCACCGATAAAGTAAGCTCGGTTGTACGTTTTCAGGGCGGCCACAACGCTGGCCATACGCTGGTGATAAACGGCCAAAAAACCGTGCTTCATCTTATCCCTTCTGGAATTTTGAGAAAGAATGTTGACTGTTTGATTGGCCACGGTGTGGTTTTATCAATGTCAGCCCTTCTTAAAGAAATGGCTGAATTGGACGGTGAAAATTTGGATGTTGCATCTCGCCTCAAGATTAGCCCGGGCTGTCCGTTAATTCTCCCATATCACATTGCCTTGGATAATGCTAGAGAGGCTAAACGTGGCGATGCCGCTATCGGTACAACGGGTAATGGTATTGGTCCAGCCTATGAAGATAAAGTCGCAAGACGCGGCCTTAGAGTTGGTGATTTGCTAGACGAGACACTATTCGCTGAAAAGCTTGAACAAGTGATGGAGTATCATAACTTCATTTTGGAAAATTATTACAATCAGAGTCCAATCGACTACCAAACAACCCTAGACGAGGCTTTGATGCAAGCAGAGCATGTTAAGGCAATGATTGTTGATGTAGCGGAGGAAATATACTCGCGCATGGCAAACAATGAAAACATTCTTTTTGAAGGTGCCCAGGGTGCATTGCTAGATATTGATCAAGGCACCTACCCCTTTGTAACTTCCTCAAACACCACTTCGGGTGGCGCAGTCACCGGCTCTGGCATTGGTGTTTGTGACATTGATTACGTGCTGGGTATTGTTAAAGCCTACACCACAAGAGTGGGCGGCGGCCCATTCCCAACCGAGCTAAATTACGATGTCGCAACTGATGAAGGTGATCCGGTGGGTAGGGAGCTTTGTGCCAGAGGGCACGAATTCGGCGCAACCACAGGTCGCCAAAGACGCTGTGGTTGGTTGGACATGGTTAT
>JBBWVR010000019.1:0-2188 GCA_050256315.1 Gammaproteobacteria bacterium
AACTTTTTTACCGCCGTAAATAAGATTAATCAATGCACGTGAGACCACAATTGCGGTGAACATCGAAGTGATGATACCAATTGACAAGGTCACTGCAAAGCCTTTAATTGCGCCAGTGCCAAAGCTAAATAAAACAATGGAGGCTATCAGTGTGGTGATGTTTGCATCGGCAATGGTTAACAATGCTTTCTCATAACCGGCCGAAATGGCTTTTTGTATGTTGCTAGTCGACTTTAACTCTTCCTTGATGCGCTCAAAAATAAGCACATTGGCGTCAACTGCCATACCGACTGTAAGCACAATACCGGCAATACCAGGCAGTGTCAGTGTTGCTTGAATTAATGACAATACGGCAACAATTGTCACCAAATTCAATGTCAGCGCTACATTGGCAACTAAACCAAAAACGCGATAACGCCAAGCCATGAAAGCCAATACCAAAGCAAAACCAACCAATACAGATAAAAAGCCTTTGGCAATATTATCAGCGCCTAGGCTTGGGCCAATGGTGCGCTCTTCAATAATTTCAATTGGCGCAGAAAGAGAGCCAGCTCTCAACAATAAAGCAAGGTTTCTGGCTGCTCGTGCACTTTCCATCCCTGTGACTTGGAAGCGATTGGAAAAAGTGCCCTGAATTGTTGCGGCATTAATAATGTCCTGCGTCTTGGTGCGCAACTTAACCATCTCTCCATCTTGGAGCACAGTTTCAACCTTGTTCTCAATATAGACAACTGCCATTCTATGATTAATGAACTCTTTAGTTGTTTCCAGCATCGAGCGCCCGCCTGGACTGTCAAGCTGAATGTTTACCATTGGGGCATTATTCTGATCAATGCCAGAAGAGGCACCAGTAATATTTTCACCGGTTGCAATCACAGAGCTTTTAAGTAGTAACGGTCTGCCACTCTTGAAATAATACAACTTTGAGCCAACAGGGACTTTGCCTGTATTCACCGCCAATTGAGGATCGTTCTTTTCATCAACCAATCTGAACTCAATAGTTGCAACAGCACCCAAAATCTCTTTTGCTCGGGCAGTGTCTTGCACGCCAGGCAATTGCACAACAATTCGCTCTGATCCTTGTTGCTGAATAATAGGTTCGGCCACACCCAGCTCATTAACACGATTACGCAATGTTATTATGTTTTGCTTTAAAGCGGTTGATTTTGAAGCTTTTATAGCCCTAGGTGTTATTTCTAAACTAAGTTGAAGCTCAGATTCACTACCGTCGACGATTTGCAAGTCAAGCAACTCATCTTTTATCAGCAATTTTCCTTGCTGTTTTGCTTCTTCGGATTTAAAGGTAACCAGCAAATTATTGCCCTCATTGCGGATACTTTTATACAAGCGATCCTCACGAAGCAGTGATCTTAGTTCATTGTGGTAGCGGTCAATCGACATAGCCACAACAGCCTCCATGTCAACCTCAAGAAGGAAGTGCACGCCGCCTCTTAAATCTAGGCCCAAAGACATAGCACGACCACCTAAGTCTGACAGCCACTGTGGCACTGAAGGCGCTAGATTAAGTGCAACAACATAGTTGCGACTCAACGTCTCTTTCAATAAAGCCTGAGTGGAAAGCTGCTCCTGAGACTGAGAACTTTCAAAACGAATCAAAATACGATTGTCCGACAGACCAATCGACTTATAGTCAACTGTATTAGTTGAGAGAGCGCTTTCAACCGTGGCTAAATCCTGCTCGCCAATACTAGCATCACCAGCGCTGGAGATTTGGATTGCCAAATCAGAGCCATAAATATTCGGCAATGCATACAGTGCTGATAATAAAAGAAAAAAGGCAATGAGTGCGTTTTTCCAGCCAGGGTAATGATTCATTTTATTTTTTCTTCAATCTTCAAGTTTAAACAGTGCCTTTAGGCATTTTATTATTAATGCCTTGCTTTTGCACCTTCAGAACTACGCCAGAGGCAACCTCTAAGCTCACAAAAGACTCATCAACAGAGGTAATTTTTCCAACAACACCGCCGTTAGTCACCACTTCATCGCCCTTTTTCAGTTCGCTTAATACCTTCTTGTGGTCTTTAGCGCGTTTTTGTTGTGGCCTGATAAGCAAAAAATACATCAAAGCAAACATGGCTATCAAGATAAATATTTGTTGGTCCATTGTTGTTCTCCAAAAAAGTTAAGTCCGTTATTTTATAGTAGTTAAAGATCGGAAGAGCACACG
>JBBWVR010000020.1:0-2832 GCA_050256315.1 Gammaproteobacteria bacterium
AACGCAGTAAATCTTTCCTTAGCTGTTAATGGTACGAATGTAACCGCAGTTGCATCGCCAAGTACAGCAGCAGCTACGGCGCGACATACGTCAACGTCAATACCTGTCCAAGTACCTGATGAATCAGCCGCAGAAAAACCCGCAAGACCTTTTGATACACCACATTTAACGCTGCCATTGGCTTGAACGTCCTGTAGGGTTCCTGCTTGCACAGCAAAGACACCAAGTGCCAATACTGAAGCAACAGAGAATTTTACTAATTGTTTCATTTATTTCTCCTTTTATATTATGAAAACTTACTAATCCTAAGGGTTCCCCCTAGGAATAACGAAGTTTATCTTAAGTATGGTTCACTGGTGGGCTTTTGCAATACAAAAGAATAAAATTGATAAATAGAAGATGTATTCTAGTAAAAACACTCTGTTTTCTCTGCAATTCAGAGAAGAATAGGGTAGTAACTTTAAGTAATTACCACTTTATAAATCCACATCATCTCTCAACAAGTCATTCATTCGATAAGGATTTTACCGCTTAAAGTAATCTCATATTGTATATGACAATAATATATAAACACATTAAAAATCAAATAGTTATCCTATTATTAGTTATTTATTACAACCAGATGTTTGAAGTTAGTGTGTCAAATACAGTTATTTATTACAACTACTGGTATAAAATAACTAAATATTACCAGAATAATGATGGAAAAATGAACAGTAAAACCTCTGAATACCTTGATATGGTACGTCTTAAGACGGGATTGTCAGATTATAAAATTGCCAAGAAATATGACATTAATCAGTCCAACCTCAGTAAATACAGTTCCGGCAAGGCGGCCCTCAGTGAAACTCACGCTTGGTTGTTTGCAAATATCCTTGATTTGGACCCGGCAAGAATTGTTGCAAATACCAAACTTGAACATGCAATAAATACTAACAATAAATCTAAAGCCAAATTTTGGCAGGAGCAGCTTAATAAAATATTAGCCGACACTCAGCCTATTAAAATTCAAATCGCCCAATTTCACCCTGTTGTTGGTGATATTTCTAACAATGCCAAGCAAATTCTTGATTTGAGTATTGAGGCGTACGACCTTGGCGCACACATGGTTGTTTTTCCAGAATTGGCGTTAACAGGTTATCCGCCAGAAGATCTTTTATTACGCTCAGGACTTATCAATCAGGTTGAGTTTCATATTAATGAATTGTGCAAGCAACTACCCTCTTCAATTGCTGTTTTGTTTGGTGCTCCATGCGCTACCGATAAAACCCTTCATAACAGCGCTTACTGTATTCATAAAAATAAAGTGATGCATGTTTATCACAAGCAGTCTTTACCCAATTATGGTGTATTTGATGAAAAACGCTATTTTAGCCCTGGTGACAGAACACTTGTCTTTGAACACCAAGGCAGCAAGATTGGCGTGTTGATTTGTGAAGATGCCTGGGTCGGAGACCCCCTGGAAAAAGCCTGTCTGGCCAATGCTGATTTGATTATTAGTTTAAACGCCTCCCCTTTTCAATCGGGAAAGTCTCAACAACGTCTGGATCTATACCGCCAGCACGCCCTTAAATGGGGTGTTGATTTGCTTTATGTAAATTCCGTAGGTGGGCAAGATGAGCTGGTATTTGATGGCGGCTCTTTCATGATGAACGCCAAAGGCAAAGTTGTTCAGCAATTGCCATTTTTTGAAAGTTGCCAAGCTTTACATACTCAGCCTTGTGATTACAATGAACTTTCTGAAACCGCCTTAATCTACAATGCACTTGTACTCGCCACAAAAGATTACGTCACCGGCAATGGCTTTGTTGGCTCGTTAATTGGACTTTCTGGCGGTATTGACTCTGCACTCACTCTTGCAGTCGCTGTAGACGCCCTTGGTGCTGAGAATGTCAGTGCGGTAATGATGCCTTATCAGTTTACCTCTGGCATGAGTCTTGAAGATGCTGAAGAACAGGCAAGAACCCAAGGCGTTCATTATTTGAGTATCGATATCCATCAAATGGTAGCAGCTTTTAATTTATCTTTGTTTGATTTGTTCGATGGTGCTAACAAAGACACTACTGAAGAAAATATTCAAGCCAGAGTTCGGGGCGTTTTGCTAATGGCTCTGTCTAACAAGTGGCATAAGATGGTGTTGGCTACTGGCAATAAATCAGAAATGTCTGTTGGTTACGCCACCCTTTATGGCGATATGTGTGGTGGCTTTGCGCCACTTAAAGACATCTCTAAAACCCTTGTTTATCAACTGGCAAATTATCGTAATTCGCTCTCGAAAGTAATTCCTGATCGCGTGATTACCAGACCCCCTTCTGCGGAGTTGGCGCCAGATCAAGTAGACCAAGACTCCTTGCCGCCTTACGATGTACTTGATGATATTCTGATGCGATTTGTTGAACAGAAGCTCTCTGTTAAAGAGATTGTTCAACATGGGCATGATGCAGAGCTTGTTAGAAAGGTCACCTCGATGGTCCTTAATAATGAGTACAAAAGACGCCAGTCAGCCCCTGGACCAAAGGTAAGCGCTAACGCTTTTGGCAAGGAAAGGCGCTATCCAATGACATCAAAGTTTAAACCCTAAGGTCTCACTTTATTTTGGGTATTGCAGGTGAGGTGTAAACTTAATTTCAAGATACTTCACCAATTGAGTTACCAAAAAGTTAAGCACTAAATACAACAAACCTGCAATCAAGAAAATTTCAACCGGTGTCCAGTATTTGGCAATAATTTGCTTGGCAATACCGGTAATTTCCATTAAAGTGATAATACTAACCAAAGAGGTCCCTTTAACCATGAGAATCATCTCATTGCCGTAGGCTGGTAACGCCTGTC
>JBBWVR010000021.1:0-2503 GCA_050256315.1 Gammaproteobacteria bacterium
TTCAACACTTAATGCCATAGCTAGGTTTTTAGGGCTATGAAATTGCTCCCAGTCTCTATCAGAGGCAAACTTTGATAATTTTTCTTGTATTGTATTAATGTCCATAATAGATTTCCAATTGCGGAAGATTTATTGTACCTATTGGACTTTGGTTTAATTAGTATGATTTATTCCTACAGTACCAACTTTTGTATCTAGTGGTGCCCTTGGCGAGATTCGAACTCACGACTTCTCCCTTAGGCAGGATGATGGCAAATTAGATTACGGTAGAATTTTCGGTAGAATTTATTTTGAAAAAGCCCAAAACCGCTACAGACCTAGTGGTGCCCTTGGCGAGATTCGAACTCACGACTTCTCCCTTAGGAGGGGAGCGCTCTATCCAGCTGAGCTACAAAGGCAGAGTGGGTATTATTGCCGCTTCCGAGTGTGAATTCAAGTGATTATTTGCGCAATAATGGAATCTGCGTTGTTGTAATCGATTTCAATTGTTGATATGACGCCGCCACTCAGTAACTTGAGTGAGGGAAATGAAGTCATACCGAGCGATTGTGACAGAGCTATTTCCTTGTTAAGGATATCTTGCACCTTGGGCGAACATAAATCTCTTGCAAATTGTTTCGCGCCCAATCCTAGTTTTTTGGCAACCTCAATCAAAACGTCGTTATTTGATGGGTTTTTTGCCTCAAGGTAATAAGCATGCTGAATTGCCTCTACAAAGTATTCTTCAACTCGTGGCTGTTGTTGTCTCGCACAAATAACTGCGCGACATGCTAGATAAGTAGAGCGTCTGGGTTCGCAATGGCGCCAAAAATCAAAGTTAAATTCTGTGCCGGGGACAGTCTTCTGAATTTTCTCCCAATTAGCCTGAACATAGTTTTGCGTCTCTAAGCCCATTGGTAGGTCGCTATCTGGCGCGAGCCCCCCAAGCAAATAACGCAGATTTACTTTTCCATCGATTGCAGCCCTTACTTTTGCCCAAGTTGGCTTCAAAGCCCAGCACCACGAACACATAGGGTCGTGACAGTAGTAGAGTGTTGGTAGCGATGAGTTGGGCACTAGAATAAGTAGAAGGTGTATAATCGAATGTATCAATGTTAACATGGGGATAAAGATGAAAAACAAATTAGTAATTTCACTATTGTGTCTAATAGTGTCTCACTCTGCATTTGCCGGCATTACCTTTGAATTTGTTAGCCAAGAGCCGCCAAAAGTGATGAATGAGTTTCTTGATCATGCGCGGGTTCTTTTGATCGAAAAAGTTTACCAAAATTACGTTATTCGTGAATCTTCACAAGACTGCTACATCACAGAATATTATGAGTCAAACACTCCTAATGGCGAACTCTCAACCAATGCTTTTTTAAGCGGCGTAGTTGGCGGCATGATCGGCAATCAAATGGGTGACGGCGATGGCAAGAAAGCATTAACCTTAATTGGTTTTTTGATGGGCGTAAAAGCCGCACAAAATCAAGAAGCTCAGGCTAATGGAGTCACACTACACTCTAGAGAAGTATGCGAGCAAAGATATCCACAAAGCACAGTCAGCGGCGCGATGTTTTATCGCATCACCTATGTCTACCAAGACCAGTTGTTCTCATATATATCGAAAGCCAAGCCTTATACGGACATCATCAAGGTTCGAGTCAATGTCGCACCGATTGACGATTACATCGTAGGCATTAACTAAACAGATAATAAACTCCTAAGCGCGGCTTAGGAGTTTTCATTAACAAGTTCTTTTTCGGTATAATTTCGCCATTAATTTAGTGGACGCAATTCTGCGTATTTGTCACGATATTGTCAAATATTTTATTGAGGATTTATGAAAGACATTAAACTTGAAGATCGACTTATTTTTGCCCTTGATGTTCCCGAGATTGATCAAGCAAAGGATTTAGTTGCTGAGCTGGATGATAGTGTGAATTTTTATAAAATTGGCATGGAGTTGTTAATGACAGGTCGCTACTTCGATCTCCTTAATTGGCTTATCCAGAAAGATAAAAAAGTATTTGTTGATTTGAAGTTTTTTGATGTGCCTGAAACAGTTGGTAGAACGATTGCACGCCTTAGTGGTTATGGTGCCACTTTTGCCACCATTCATGGCAACCAAGCCCTAATGGAAAAAGCTGCGCAAACCAAGGGGGATTTGAAAATTCTAGCGGTGACTGCATTAACCAGTCTAGATAGAGGTGACCTTGATGACCTAGGTTTTGATTGCGATGTGCGAGATTTGGTGATTTCTCGTGCCAAACGTGCCTTTGAGGCCGGTTGTGATGGCGTTGTTTCTTCTGGCCTCGAAGTGCCTTTTTTACGTGAGTTTGTTGATAACAAGCTGATTGCAGTTACGCCTGGCATTAGGCCAGTGGCAAACGATGATGATCAAAAGCGTGTGGTTGATGTTGCCACAGCCTTTAAAAGTGGCTCGGATTATATTGTTGTGGGTCGTCCCATTAAAAACGCTGAAAATCGCTATCAAGCGGCCAGTGATATCCAAAAAATTATC
>JBBWVR010000022.1:0-2149 GCA_050256315.1 Gammaproteobacteria bacterium
TGAAGCAAGTCGATAAATACGTTTCCATTATGGTTATAGTTATCGTCCGTGTAACCCGTCCTATCCTCAAGAAGCACATGACACTTCATTCCCAACTTTGCCGCAAAAGCCGATGTTTGTCTCACGTGGTTAGATTGCACAGCGCCTTGTGTCATTACGGTATCGGCACCTTGAATTTGGGCCTCTGCCATTAGAAATTCGAGTTTACGCGTTTTATTGCCACCAGTTGAAAGCCCTGTGCAATCATCACGCTTTATCCAAATTTCTGGACCACTTAGTTCTTCAGAAAGTCTTTTAAGATGCTCTAATGGTGTGGGTAAATGAGCCAAACGTAAGCGAGGGAATCGAGAAAGATGCATAGAGGTACTCCTTAAATATTGTAAAGTTAGAAAAAATAGCTTTTCATGCTAGTTGAAAAACTGGGTAATTTTATAAATAATAACACAGTGTCTTGGTAATGAATTGCAACTCATATTTTATGATTTGGTTTTTGCTGGCAACAAAATTGGGTAAGATTTTCTAATTTTCTTGTCAACCTCGCAGTCCAAGTAATCAGGGTGATATTCAAGTAACTCATTCACCTTGTATTTTGCTCTGCTTAAGTGATCAAGAGAGCCTTGATCTTTCCATACTGCAGGCTCTTCTCGATCTGCCAATTTAGGGTAGAGGTAGTCTCGCTCCATCGATAGCATGGTTTCGGGCTGGCCAATAAAATGCCCTTCACCTGAGACAACAGACTCGATTGACTCATACTCAAGACTTTGTTTGTTAACCTCTATACCCCTAATAACACGATGAACCAAAGAAAGCATCTCATCATCCATCACAAAAGCCTCAAAAGATACACCCAGCAGGCTAGCCATCATTCCAGAGGATTCATAAATCATGTTGCCACCTGCCAATCCACACGCCAAAGCTGTAATGCCTTTCTCCATACCCATTTGAGCGTCCGGCAACTTGGCATCAGTCATGCTAGATGCACAACCCGAAGGTAGACCAATAGCATTTGAAAGTTGCGCCGAAGCAGCATTAAGGAGTGCCATTTCTCCACTGCCGCCACGAAAAGCGCCGGTACGCAAATCAATTACAAGAGGCCAGTTAGAAAAAATCATTGGGTAGCCAGGTTCAACAATATTGATCATAACCAAGGCGGACAAGGGTTGAACTTAGGTGGTTTTGCCCTTTCAGCGTGCTTTCTTGAGCGCGCGGATTCACGTCTAGCCATAAGGCGTTCTCCTAGTTATTTGGATCTTTAAGTTCATGCCAAGATTCTGCTAAAACTTGAGTCATAAGGAGCACCCTCAATAACCTCTGCAGTGACCATTTCACCCAAATGATCCAACATCATTTTGCTGCCAATTTTGACGTAATTAGGTTCAACGAAAGCATAGGCTATATTAATCCCTGTACGATGCCCCCATTCTCCCGAGCTAATTGCTCCAACAACTCTACCAGACTCCATTAATGAAGCCCCTCCATGGGCGGGTGCAGATATCGAATCAATTTTTAAACTGACCAGTTTCTTTGTTGGACCCTTTGCTTGACGCTCTCGAAGTGCCGAACTGCCAATAAACTCACCTTTTTCCATTTTTACAAAACGATCCAGACCCGTTTCATAAGGGTCATACTCGGTAATAAGATCGCTTTTCCAGTTTAAAAAGCCCTTCTCCATCCGCATCGATTCTATCGCGCGCGCACCAAAAATTTGCATATCAAAAGCCTTACCAGCTTCGCGTAAAGTCAAATACGCCGCATAAAGCGATGCGTTTGGCACATGAATCTCATAAGCTAATTCACCTGAAAAGCTGACTGACATGACTGTCGCAGGCGAGAACCCGATAAAACATTCTCTAACACTTAACCAAGGAAAAGCCTCTTTACTCCAATCTCCTCGAGAACACGCAGTCAACACTTCGCGCGATCTGGGTCCAGCCACAACCAAAATAGTTTGGTCGTTTGTCAGGCTCCTTATTTGAACATTCTCCCCTTTCTTCAAGTGCTGGGTTAGCCAATCCATATCATGAAATTCCGATGCTGCAGCTGATCCATACCAAATACGATCGGAGCCACGTTCAGAAGCAGGAATATTTGCGAGCGTCGCTTCTCCCTTAACCATACCTAGCTCGTTGAGCAGGTAACCCAAGCCAAC
>JBBWVR010000023.1:0-11655 GCA_050256315.1 Gammaproteobacteria bacterium
TGGCCGCAATTAGCGTTAAAGGGATGACTGCAGCTTTGCCGCCTTCAATAAAGGTTTTCTCAACGTGAAGTAGGGTTTTGCGTATTTCTGCTGGCATAAGATTCTCGTAGTAATGGTAAATTATAGCATTGCCCAAAATAAGGCTCGGATATTATAAGGCCTTTGCGTAAATTATTAAATGACTTGTGCAAAGGGATTATTCTAAAAGAATTGATTTAAATTTAGATTAAATTAGTCAATAACAGCTATTGAGTATTCGATTAGACAAGGAGCTTTAATGTGCATAAAATGCGACTTTTTTGATTATTATAATGGGTCTGATAAGTGTTTCGAGTTAACAATAATAATCAACTAATGACACTCATTAATGGTGAGGAAACAATACTGCCAGCACTTTGGCTAATGGAGCGTTGTCGCCACGAATCAATTTTTGATGAGCGCTCGAGTCAGCGCCTGTTTAACCCTCATCAGTTGAGTGATGACCTGTCTTTGATTGATATTAAGATTAACGATGACCAAACAGTGAGTTTAACGTTTAACGACAATCATAGTGAAACGCTTGATTTAGACCACTTGCGAGCTGAGTTGTTCGCCAAAGACTGCATCCCTGACCCTATTCAGTGGGATGCCTCAGATGGGAAAATTTATTTTTCATGGAGTCAAATCATTAGTGATGAGGGATACTTGCATTCAGTGGTGCATCAATACTTAACACACGGCTATGTATTGCTAACGGATGTGCCCACTGAAAAAAATACAATAATCGAGGTCGCGTCAAAATTTGGTCATATTAGAACGACCAATTTTGGCCAATATTTTGAAGTCTACTCCAAGAAAGATGCCAATGATTTGGCCTATTCATCAGCACCTCTTGATCCACATACCGACAATCCTTATCGTCAACCTGTTCCAGGCATTCAATTGCTACATAGCTTAATTAACGATGCAGGCGAGGGCGGTCGCTCGACATTGGTCGATGGCTTTGCGGTGTGCGAGAGGTTACGAGAAGAATCAGAAGAGTATTTCCAGTTGCTAAGCACTGTGCCTACGTATTTTGAATTTATTGATCACAACGTTATTATTAAGAAAGAGCGCACGCTAATCAATCTTGATAGTCACAGCAGGGTTAGTGAGATTCATTATTCGCCAAGACTGGACTACATTCCCTTGATGAGTGAAGAAAAAACGAAGAAATACCATAGGGCACGTAAACGCTTGGGCGAGCTATTGTCAGACCCTGAGTTTGCCATAAGTTTCCACTTGCAATCCGGTGAACTAATGATGTTCGATAACAACAGGATACTGCATGGCAGAACGGGCTTTTGCACAAGCGAAGGCGAGCGCCACTTACAAGGTTGTTATATTGACGCTGATGGCCCCAGAATCCTATATCGAGCATTAGAAAAGCAACTTTCGACCACCAACTGGCCAGCTAAGCTAAAAAGCCTCAAATAAAGAACTGTAGAGCTCAGGCTATTACTTAGTCGCTGCCACGACAGAGATCTCCACCAAAAGCGCTTCTCTTGCCATTGACGCGCTAATGCATGCTCTTGCAGGCGCAAAACCCTTAGGTACCCACGCCTCCCAAACGCTGTTCATGGCATCAAAGTCAGCCATTGATTTAAGATAAATAGTTGCCGAAAGAATATGCTCTTTCGAGCTTTTATATTTGTTTAACAAGGACTCTACTTTATCCAGCATCGTCTGTGTTTGCGCGCTAATATCTGCTGCTGCATCAGCAGCAACTTGACCACAGAGATAGAGGGTGTTGTTGTGTATAACGGCGCGACTCATGCGGTCGTTAGTTTCGAATTTTGATATTTTCATTTTAAATTATTTAATGTAGTTTTTATAAACGCGCTTGGTGATTTTAGTGAGTATTTCGTAGGAAATCGTGTTTGAAAACTCTGCAACCTCGTTGATGCCGATGTTCTCACCAAACATTTCTACTCTGTCACCAATTTTTACATTGGGAACCCCTGTTAAGTCAATGGTTGTCATATCCATGGATACTCTGCCTACCACTCTTGCTTTTGTGCCGTTAATAAAGACCGGCGTGCCATCTTTTGCATGTCGTGAGTAGCCATCAGCATAGCCGACAGCAACCACACCAATTTGCATATCTTTATCACAAATAAAGCGCGAGCCGTAACCCACTCCTTGACCTTTTTTGAAGTCTTTAATGGACATCAAAACAGACGATAGCGTCATCACCGGCAGTAAGTTTTTTTGATATCTTGCTCCATTAAAAGGGGATGAGCCATAGAGCATAATGCCCGGCCGAATGTATTGTTTATGTGAGTTGCGCCAAGCAACAATACCTGCAGAATTTGCTAGGGAGGAGGAGTGACCAGTCTCGTTGGCAATTCTATTAAAGTTATCTATTTGGTTTTGAGTGAAAATATCATAGGGCTCGTCTGCCTTAGAAAAATGTGTCATCAGTACAATGTTGGAGATGTTATTACTAGCCTCGAGCGCTCTTAAAGCCTGCTTAAATTCAGTTTCATGAAAGCCCAATCGACTCATGCCTGAATCGTACTTAACAAACACCTTGGTTGGATTTTTGAGTTTTGCATCCAAAATCCACTGCAGTTGAGACTTGTTGCCAATGACGGGCAGTAGTTTGTACTTTTCAAGTAGTTCAAGTTCTGATAGCTCAAACATTCCCTCTAGCAATAAAATGGGTTTTTTCTCGAGTCCAGCCTCTCTAATTTCGATAGCCTCCTCAGTGCAAGCAACACCAAAAACGTCAACGGTGTCTTCAAGATGTGCCGCAACTTCAACTGCGCCATGTCCATAGGCATTGGCTTTAACAATTGCAATCGCTTTGGAGTTGGGTGCTAGTGATTTTGCGTACAAATAATTGCGCTTAATTGCTGCTAGGTTGATACTTGCAATGCAGGCTCTGGCCATAACTTAGATCACCTTATTAGCGTAGGGGTATCGGCTCATCTCTAAGCCATCTAACGATATTTCTGTCTCATTACCAGAGACAATATCGGCAATTAATTTCCCAGACCCGGCGGACATTGTCCATCCAAGTGTTCCGTGGCCAGTATTTATAAATAGATTTGCAAAAGGTGTTTTACCAATAACAGGTGTGCCATCGGGTGTCATTGGTCGCAATCCTGCCCAGAATTGATCATCACTCATATCGGCAGCAAAGGGAAACAAACTCTCAAAAGAGTGCCTAACCGTGGCGCGTGATTTCTCTCTTAAAGATAAGTTATAGCCTGTCAGCTCAGCAGTGCCTGCTGCTCTGACATTATCTCCAAGGCGAGTAATAGCCACCTTATAAGTTTCATCCATAACGGTTGACTGTGGTGCGTCTTCATTGCTAAGTACAGGTACAGTGATTGAATAGCCCTTCACTGGATAAACCGGAATATCAATACCAACGGGTCGTAGTAATTGTGCAGAATAGCTGCCCATAGCAACGACAAAATTATCAGCAGTCATTTCACCTTTGTTGGTTTTAACAGCGCTAATTTTTCCATTGTCAATAAATAGGGATTCAACGGTGACATCAAATTCAAAGTTAACGCCCAGTTCAAGGCATTTTTTTTGTAATTCGTTGGTGAATTTAAAGCAGTTACCAGTGGCATCACCTTCAAATTGAAGGCCGCCGGCAATTTTATGTTTAACATGTTTTAGTCCAGGCTCGGCTGCAAGGCAGCCATCAACATCTAAAACCTTATATCTGGTGCCAAATTGTTCTAATACAGCAATATCTTTTTTTGTGTCCAGTACTTGTTTATCTGTTCTTAAGACTTGTAAAAAGCCTTTTTTTCTTTGTTCGTATTCAATGTTGGTGTCTCGCTCAATTTCATATAAACAGTCTTTGGCGTAGTTGGAAATTCTCAACATGCGACCTTTATTAATATTGTAACTACTGTGATTGCAATTCTTCAGCATTCTGTAGGCAAACTTAAGTGTTTCGCCACTCATCATTGGATTGATAACTAGGGGAGAGTGCTTACTTAAAAGCCACTTAATGGCTTTTAGTGGAACGCCTGGAGCGGCCCAAGGCGAGGAATAGGCATAGGAAACTTGACCAGCGTTTGCGTGACTCGTCTCCAGTGCTACATTTTCTTGTCGCTCAACAACAGTAACATCATGCCCTTGCTTGGCTAAAAAGTATGCTGAAGTGGTGCCGATAACGCCACCACCAAGTACTAATACCTTCATTTAGGTAAGTGTGATAATTAAATAAAGTCGCATTTTACCATTTAGATAAAGAACAATATTTTACAAATATAGGGCCAAATCTGTAAATTGTATCTACCAATAAGTCTATGGCTAGAATAAGTTGGTATTAATTGAAATATACTCAATATTTTAAAGTTTTATTTTTCTTCAAATTGTGAAACTAATTGCTATACATTGATAACTTTGATTGGACAAAGTGCATTATCGGTTAAAATATTTCCCTTTCGTCTTTACTAAATAGGAGAAGAGTATGTTTGATAAATCTCAAACTTTATCTGTTGTCGATATCGATATTGCTAATGCAGTTAGCGCTGAAGAAGCTCGCCAAGAGGCGCACATTGAGTTGATTGCTTCTGAAAATTACACATCACCAGCGGTCATGGAGGCTCAAGGCTCTCAGTTGACCAACAAATATGCTGAAGGCTATCCTTACAAGCGCTACTACGGCGGTTGCGAGCATGTAGACGTTGTTGAGCAGTTAGCGATTGATCGGGCAAAAGAATTATTTGGTGCAGATTATGCTAATGTCCAGCCGCACTCAGGCTCTCAGGCGAACGCTGCAGTTTTCCAGGCGCTTTTAGTTCCGGGTGACACAATTCTTGGTATGAGCTTGGCCCACGGCGGTCACTTGACACACGGTGCTAAGCCTTCGTTTTCTGGTAAAAACTTTAACGCAATTCAATATGGTTTGAAGGCAGAAACGGGCGAAATTGACTACGATGAAGTTGAGCGCCTGGCTAATGAACACAAGCCAAAAATGATTATTGCTGGCTTCTCTGCTTATTCTCGCATAATTGATTGGAATCGTTTTAGAGAGATTGCTGATCAAGTTGGTGCTTACTTATTCGTTGATATGGCGCACGTTGCAGGTCTAATTGCAACAGGTCTATACCCATCACCAATGGCTGTTGCTGACGTTGTCACAACAACAACACATAAAACATTAAGAGGTCCAAGAGGTGGTTTGATTCTTGCTAGGGCCAATGAGGAAATTGAGAAGAAGCTAAATGCAGCTATTTTTCCAGGTATTCAGGGCGGTCCATTAATGCACGTTATTGCTGCTAAAGCGGTTGCTTTTAAAGAGGCATTGGGTGAGGGCTTTAAGACATACCAACAACAAGTTGTTATCAATGCGCAAGCAATGGCAGAAGTGTTTATTTCACGTGGCTACGATGTTGTTTCTGGTGGTACTGATGATCACTTGTTTTTAGTAAGTTTTATTTCACAAGGCTTAACAGGTAAAGCGGTTGATGCGGCACTTGATTCTGCACACATTACCGTTAATAAAAACGCTGTACCTAACGACCCACAATCACCTTTCGTGACGAGTGGTATTCGTGTTGGTACGCCAGCGGCTACAACAAGGGGCTTTAACGAGTCCGATTGTCGTGATCTTGCGACTTGGATTTGTGACATTTGTGACGATATCGAAAACCCAGCGGTTATTGATGAAGTTAGAGTTAAAGTTGAAGCTTTGTGCGCTGACCATCCTGTATATAAGTAAGCATAACACAGAGGTCTTCGTATAAACAAGCTTGGCTATGATAATGGTATTTATTAAGGAATTTCATTGAAGCTCTACTTTATTGTTAAAGAAAAAGGAAATAACGAGAATAAATGATAAAATTACCATATCCTGTATGGCCGAGGTGTGAAGTGACAAAAAGCAAAGAAATAATCTCATTAATAGCACAAACTATTAATTTCAAATTTTTCCTTGTTTTTTCTTTATTTTTTATACTCAGCAGATACCAAGTTTGGTTGTATAAGGGTCTCTAGAAATGCGCTGTCCATTTTGTCAGTCTGATGATACAAAAGTTTTGGACACGCGACTTCTCGACGACGGTTCTCAAGTGCGTCGTCGTCGAGAATGCCTCTCTTGCGGTGAGAGGCATTCAACTCGCGAAACCGTTGATTTAAACCTTCCTCGCTTGATCAAAAGCGACGATTCTAGACAGTCTTTTAGTGAAAAAAAACTACGTGCTGGCTTGCTTAAAGCGCTAGAAAAAAGACCTGTTGAAACCTCAAAAATAGAAACAGCTATTCAAAAAATTGAACGCCGTCTGATGGCACAAAATGATCGCGAAGTGCCTTCATCATTAGTAGGCGAGTGGGTGATGGAAGAACTTCAAGCCCTTGATGAGGTTGCCTACATACGCTTTGCTTCTGTTTATCGTCAATTTCAAGACATTGAAGCCTTTAAAAGTGAAATAGATAAATTAATGAAAAAGTAACCTTTAGGTTGGCCAGATAGGCATAATGCCTTGGTATGCTTATTTCTCTCATTATTACCTGTAGACGTCTTCAACTAACACTGTCTTTAGGTTTTATTCAATCTTAAAATCATGGCCAAAACAAAAGTAGAATTTGTATGTGCCAGCTGTGGTGCAACACATTACCAATGGGCAGGGCAGTGCTTAGAGTGCAAAGAATGGAACACTTTAGAAGAGGTGTTTGTAGCACCATCTAAAGCCAGTCAATCGGAAAATTTAAAAGACCTTCCTCCATCGAAAGTTCAATCTCTTAACGAGGTTAAAACTCAGACAAATGTCAGACTCTTAACCGGTCTTAGCGAGCTAGATCGCACTTTGGGCGGTGGCTTGGTGGAGGGTTCTGTGGTGCTAATTGGCGGGGATCCTGGCATTGGTAAATCGACATTGATTCTTCAAGTTTTAGCCTCTATTAACTCTCATGAGAATACGCTGTATGTTAGTGGCGAAGAGTCGGTACAGCAGATTAGTGATCGAGCTACTCGACTTGGTATTGATGCGGATGTGCAATTGTTGAGCGAGACTTATCTTGAAAAAATATTTAAAATAGCAAAACAGCTTAATCCGAAAGTCATTGTTATTGACTCTATTCAAACACTGGTAAGTGATACTTCGACTTCCGCGCCTGGCTCTGTTACCCAAGTAAGAGATTGTGCAGCACAGTTGACTCAATACGCAAAGCAGACAAACACCATTATGTTGATGATTGGCCACGTGATCAAGGGTGGCGCCTTAGCAGGACCAAGAATCTTAGAGCATATGGTTGATGCGGTTCTCTATTTTGAGGGAGATGCTGGTGGTCGTTATCGTATCATCAGGGCGGTGAAAAATCGTTTTGGAGCGGTTAATGAAATTAGTGTGTTTGCCATGAGTGAAAAAGGTCTACAACAAATTACCAACCCTTCAGCGATCTTTCTTTCCAATGAAAATTTATCTGCACCCGGTTCTATGGTGATGGTAACTCGAGAAGCAACAAGACCTTTATTGATTGAAGTTCAAGCCTTAGTGGATCAAGCCAACGGCGCCCCAAAGCGAATCAGTGTGGGCATGGATCAAAATCGTCTTGCGTTGCAATTGGCCATTCTTCACAAACACGGGGGTATCGTTACCTTTGATCAGGATGTTTTTATCAATGTTGTTGGTGGTATTAAGGTCAGTGAAACAGCTTCTGATCTGGTGGTGATGTTGGCCATTGTTTCGAGCCTTCGTGATAGGGTGATTCCTAAGGATTGGATTGCTTTTGGTGAGGTTGGACTTGCTGGCGAAGTTAGGCCGGTGTACAACGCCCAAGAGAGGCTTGCAGAGGCTCAGAAACAAGGCTTTAAGCTTGCCATCATACCAAAGACCAACGTACCAAAAAAACCGCTGAAGGGCATTAAAGTCGTTGCAGTTGGGCGCTTATCTGAGGCGCTAGATTACTTAGGTGAGCATACTTAAGTCAATATTTATGGTTAATTCTGAGCGTATTTTTTGTTGGGTGTGTTAACATCTTTTCCCATTGTGATTCAATGGATGCACTAAATTCTATGACTATGTTTGATACTTTGCTGATGATACTCATCAGCATTATCCTAATTGTTGGTGTCTATCAATTCTATTTTTTTCCACAAAATCATCCTCTCAAAGAACCGAGAGAGTTAAGCACTAAGGCGGACGATAAAATACCTTTTATTCCTAGCTGGGCTTGGCTGTATAGCGGCCTGTACTATCCGATGATCATCAGCCTTGTGTTTTCAATTAACAGCTTTCAGCAGTATGTGTATATCGCTGTTAATTTTTTACTACTGGCTTTTATCCAAATACTACTTTTTACTTTTTACCCGGTTGTGACCCCCGCTCGCTGGCGTGACTTTAGTGACGATTCTGTCAAATCACGAAAATTTCTGAAATATATACAGAGTTTCGATGCGCCAACCAATTGCTTTCCTTCTATGCATGTGAGTGTTGCAATGATGACTTCATTGCACATGATCAACAATGGCGCAGCTTCTCATCCAGTGGTTGTGGCAGCTATTTGGTTGTTTCCAGTTTTTATTGCAATCAGTTGCCTGCTTACCAAGCAACACTACATTGTTGATACAATTGTTGGCGCACTACTGGGCGCTTTTGTTTTTTGGCTTTATGTTGTTTAAACCTTAGTAATCAACACCTTTTTGTGCTTTGATATTGGCTCTAAAAGCGTGCTTAACATCTTGAATTTCACTGACCGTGTCAGAAATTTCAATTAAAGCTTTACTTGCCGCTCGACCGGTAATAACAACGTGCTGATTTTGTGGGCGATTATTAAGCATTTCGAGGATATCTAATTCATCAAGGTAGCCGTAATTAATCATATAAGTAAGCTCATCAATCACGACTAAATTAATAGCTTGATCTTGCAGAAATATTTTGGCCTTATTCCAAGTTTCAACAGCTTTTTGAATATCCAATTCTTTGTCTTGCGTATCCCAAGTAAAACCACTTTCCATAAGCGCTGTTTTAACGTTTGGGTGGTTGTTAAGAAATAAATCCTCGCCAGTATCTTGAGCACCTTTTAAAAAACGCACCAAGCCTATCTTTAACTCATAACCTAATGCACGACAAATCATACCCATTGCTGATGAGGACTTGCCCTTGCCATTGCCGGTTAACAGTACAATAACACCCTTATCAATATTGGCAGCCTCTATCCTTGAATCGATATAGGCTTTTTTCTTTTGCATGCGTTTTTTGTATGAATTATCCATATTTTTATTCTCTGTTATTTGTTGCTATTCTAGTGCATAAATCTTTGTTATAGGATTAATAAATGTGGTGCACTAATCAGGCTAAATTGATAGTCTAAGGTAAAATAGCTAAGAATTCCCAACAGTCAATTTATTTTCATGGAACAGGTTTTTAACTTTAGTGCCGGGCCCTCAGCATTGCCCAGTCAAGTACTCAATAAAATTCAGCGTGACTTGCTCGAATTTGGCAATGCAAAAGCCTCTGCGATTGAAATATCTCACCGAGGGGTGGATTTTATGGCGTTGGCGAGAAAGGCCGAGCAGAATTTAAGAGATTTAATGGTGATTCCTGACAATTACAAAGTTTTGTTTTTACAGGGTGGCGCCTCTCAGCAGTTCTCTATGGTGCCGATTAACTTGTTACGAGGCAACAAAACAGCTAATTACACCCATACCGGACACTGGTCTTACAAAGCTATTAAAGAGGGCGCTCGTTACTGCGATGTTAATATTTGCACCAATAGTAGTAAAAACGGATTTACTGATATCCAGGATTTTTCTGATTGGAATATTGACGAAAATGCAGCTTATTTGCACTACACGCCCAACGAGACTATTGCCGGCCTTGAGTTTGACTATGTGCCTGAAGTGGGCATGCCCGTGGTTGCTGATATGTCGTCTTCGATTTTATCTCGACCAATTGATGTATCTAAATTTGGTGTGATTTATGCAGGCGCGCAAAAGAATATCGGCGCTGCAGGCCTGACTGTGGTGATTGTCAGAGAGGATTTAATTGGCAATGCGATGGACAGTCAACCTGTTATGTTTGATTATACATCGCAAGCCAACAATGATTCGATGTACAACACACCGTGCACGTTTGCTTGGTATACGGCAGCACTTGTCTTTGAGTGGTTGAAAGAATCGGGTGGCATTGAAGAAATTGCCAAGCAGAATGAGCAGAAATCTCAATTGTTGTATCAAACCATTGATCAATCTGATTTTTACTCAAACAATATTGCCCTACGTTACCGTTCTTGGATGAATGTGCCGTTTTTCCTCGCTAATGCTAAACTTAATGCTCAGTTTATTAAATCTGCATTTGACGCAGGATTGTTGGCGTTAAAAGGTCATAAAGATGTTGGTGGTATGCGTGCCAGCATTTATAATGCAATGGGGCTTGATGGCGTTGAGGCGTTAGTTGACTTTATGAAAAACTTTGAAAGAACACAAGCTTAAAGAAGACACATAAGTCGCCCAAATCTAATAAAATTTACAACTAGTATGAAAGAACAAGCTTTAAAAGATTTAAGAATTAAAATTGACGCCCTGGACGAACAAATTCAGGCGCTCATTTCAACGCGCGCTGATTTAGCGGCCGAAGTTGCCAAGGTTAAAAAAGAAACCAACACACAAAGTGTTTTTTATCGCCCAGAGAGGGAGGCGCAAGTTTTATCTCGTGTTATTGAGCGCAATAAAAGCTTGCTAAAAGATAAGGATGTAGGGCATATCTTTCGCGAAATTATGTCTGCCTGCCTTGCACTAGAACAGCCGCTCAAAATTGCATTCTTGGGGCCTGAAGGTACTTTCACTCAAGAGGCGGCATTGAAGCACTTTGGTCATGCTGTTTCCACGCTTGACTGTGGCAACATTGATGAAATTTTTCATCAAGTGGAAACCGACAATGCACACTATGGTGTTGTACCTATTGAAAATTCATCGAATGGTGTGATTGGTGCCACGCTGGACTTGCTTTACAGCCATGATTTACATATTTGCGGTGAAGTTGAAATAGCAATTTCTCATCAATTAATGATGCAGGATCAGGCGCAAGAAATTCAAATAATTTACGCCCATCAACAAGCATTAGATCAATGCCGTCGCTGGCTGGCTAACCACCACCCTAAGGCTGAATTACGCGCGGTTGCATCGAATGCATTAGCGGCACGCATGGTTAAAGACGAACCCAATGCTGCAGCGATTGCTTCTGAGGCGGCACTTGGCCTATACAGCCTGCAACGTGTGGCAAAAAATATTGAAGATAAGGCAGGAAACGTCACTCGATTTGTTGCTATTGGTAAAGATTCTGTGCCTGCTGGTGGCAAGGATAAAACTTCGTTGCTTGTTGTTACAAAACACGAATCTGGTGCGCTTTTCGATTTGCTCGAGCCATTTAAAAATCATGATATTAATATGCTGCAATTAGCAAGACACCCAATTCCCGGCGTTAAGTGGGAGTATTTGTTTTTCATAGATATAGAAGGCCATCAAAGTGATGCCAATGTTCAATCTGCTTTAAAAGAGGTTAGAAAACACGTCTCGAAACTCAATATCCTTGGCTCGTACCCAATCGCTATATTATGAAAGCGTGCAAATCCATTCTTGGCTTGAGACCGTATCAAGGTGGCAAGCCAATCGAAGAGCTGAAACGTGAACTTGGCCTTGAAACGGTTATTAAGCTGGCTTCGAAC
>JBBWVR010000024.1:0-5031 GCA_050256315.1 Gammaproteobacteria bacterium
TCAGCCAACATCACCTTGGGTCTACCCTTTTTTCGCACTTCGGTTGACCACGGTACAGCTCTTAATCTTGCTGGCACTGGTAATATTAGCTTAGGCAGCCTCCATGTCGCCCTATCCTACTTCAACACACTGAGTGATTATGCAGCACAAGGCTAGAAAACGATTTGGGCAAAACTTCTTAATTGATTCTCAAATCATTGAGAGAGTTGTCGCCACCATCGCCCCCAGACCAAAAGATAATCTTATTGAAATTGGCCCCGGCAAAGGCGCTCTGACCCTGCCATTGCTTGAAAATTTAAACGCAATGAAAGTTATTGAAATTGATCGGGATTTGATTGCATTACTGGAATCGCAAAACCACCAAAATCTCAGTGTTGTGGAGGCAGATGCACTTAAGTTTAATTTTGGCCAGCTTGAAGAAAAGGCTAGGATTGTAGGCAATCTGCCCTACAACATCTCTTCGCCTTTGTTGTTTCATTTATTGGAGCATCGAAGCAACATTATCGATATGACCTTCATGCTACAAAAAGAAGTGGTTGATAGAATTGTTGCGCCGCATGGCAGTAAAACTTATGGACGCTTAAGCGTCATGATGCAGGCTTTTTTTGACGTTGAATTGATGTTTAGCGTGCCCAAAGAATCTTTTGATCCGCAGCCAAAAATAGAATCGGCAATCATCTATTTCAAACCCAGGGCGGATGCAGCACTTAGTGAGTCAACACTTTTAGAAAAAGTTGTAAAGACTGCGTTTTCACAACGTAGAAAAACACTCAGAAATTGTTTAAAATCAATTCTCACCCAAGAACAAACCGATATTGATTTATCACAGCGTGCAGAAATGCTCAGTGTTGATGAATTTATTAACTTAACCAAAGACTATGCAAAACAAAATTGACATTGATGTAGAGGTTATCTACCTACCAAACCAATCAAACATTCCTAATGGTCACTATGCCTATGCCTATACGATCACAATCACCAACAATGGCAATAGCGGCGCCCAATTGCGTACAAGACGCTGGTTAATAGAGGATGAATCTGGCCTTGTAGAAGAAGTGGTTGGCGAAGGTGTGATTGGCATGCAGCCCCATCTATCGCCTGGAGAGAGTTTTGAGTACAGTTCGGGCGCCATCATTAATACCGAAACCGGCTCAATGAAAGGCGCTTACGGCATGATTAACGACGAGGGACAACGTTTCGAGGCTATCATCCCAGAGTTTGTTCTCAGCAAGCCTTACACGCTTCACTAGAACTGACCAATAAGTCACTCATGGATTACGCTATTGGAGATGTGCAGGGCTGTTTTGACACCCTCCAACAACTGCTGAAAGAAATCAATTTTAATGTTGACAGCGACCGGCTGTTTTTTTTAGGCGATGTTGTCAACCGTGGAAACAAGTCCTTAGAAACACTTCGATTTATAAAGTCACTCAAAGACAACGCCCAAATGGTTCTTGGAAATCATGACTTTCATCTATTGGTTTGCGCACTTACGCCACATCATCCAAATCGAAAAGACACCTTTCACGATATATTGAATGCGCCCGATAAGAACACACTACTCGATTATTTACTCACAAGACCGCTATTAATTGAACAAAGCAATGCTTTATTGGTGCATGCAGGAATTCCTCCACAATGGAGCAAGACAAAGGCACTCAAGCAGAACAAACTGGTTGAGAGCCGCTTACAAGGTGGTGATATCGAGCAATTTCTCAGTGTGATGTACGGCAACGAACCCGCTAAAGAATCAGACTGCCTAACCGAAGATGAGGTTTGTCGATACGCTATAAACGCTATGATGAGAATGCGCTTCTGCAAGGTCGATGGCGAATTAGAGTTTAAGCATAAAATGAACGTGAATAAGGCACCTAATGGTTTTGTGGCCTGGTTTATGCATGAAAATCGAGTATTAAGAGATACCGACGTATTGTTTGGTCATTGGTCAACCTTAGGCAATATCAACGTAAATTGCATCCATCCCTTGGATCATGGCTGTGTTTGGGGGGAAAAACTCAGTGCACTCAATCTTGAAACCCATCAACTAACCTCCGTGCGCAGTGTCGAGGCTAGCTAAAATTATCGCTTCTAAGTTTGATTGCTCCTTCAAAAACAAATTCAGCAGGACCTGAGAGGTAAACATCACCGCCAGCAAGGTGTTCAATCAAAGCGTCGCCACCAGTCAAATGAACCGTTACCGTATCATCCAACAGTCCCATTTGCTGGCCGTGTACAACGGCGGCTGCAGCACCGGAACCGCAAGCCAAAGTTTCACCCGCACCACGCTCATAAACTCGCAGGTTGATTTCAGTCCTATTAACAACTCTCATAAAGCCAACGTTAGCACTTTCAGGGAAAAAACTGGCGTTTTGTATCTTGGTCCCAATAGTCTTAATATCATTATCATTAAAGCTATCAGAGATAATAACAGCGTGTGGGTTTGCCATCGATAAAGCACCCATAGAAATACCTTCAACATTGTACTCTTTTGCCAACCTTTGGGCAGAAATAGGCACCTCTAAAGGGTTAAATATAGGTGCACCCATATTGACTTTAACAGTATTGTCTCGATTAATTTCAAGGTGCATAATGCCGGCGCGAGTCTCCACCGTTATCTTATTATTTTTAAACAGATCCTTCTCAACAACGTAGCGTGCAAAACAGCGTGCACCATTACCACATTGAGACACTTCCGAACCGTCAGCGTTAAAAATCGTATATTTAAAATCAACACCAGCGCTGACGGCTGGTTCAACCATTAGTAATTGATCGAAACCAATGCCAAATTTTCTATCGGCCAAACCTCGAATTTCTTCGCAAGAGAGGCAAACATTACCTTGAGTATTGTCAATTACAATAAAGTCGTTACCAAGGCCCTGCATTTTTGTAAAATAAACCATAGCGATATTTTAACGATATGCGCAACCTACATTTCTATAATGCCTTAATAAAACTCATCACTATACTTTCATATGATTACACCAAGCAGTATCAACCTTAATAAGAATAAAAACACTTTGACCGTTTCTTTTGACGGGACTGACTATCCCTTATCAAGTGAGTTTTTACGAGTTCACTCGCCTTCGGCCGAGGTCCAAGGTCATAAGCCAGAAGATGCAGTACTGCAACTCAATAAAGAGAGCGTGCTAATACAAAACGTACGCCCCATGGGCAATTACGCCGTTGTGTTGCATTTTGACGATGGTCACGATACCGGCATCTATTCATGGTCATATTTACATCACTTAGCGCTCGACCAAGAACAGCTTTGGAGCGAATACTTGCAAAAGGTATCACAAAGATTATCACCCAAGTAGGTATTAATTTACTCACCCACGCTCAAAAACATGACAAAAAAATGAGCTAGATTCCCTATCTGGCGCTACATTTTGTTAAAATTATCTTCGGCTCAAATCACTTATTAACTTCATTCGAGTATATAATGAGCCAAAAATTTGACAATTGTTGACAACAACTATGAAAAATAAAATTATTCAAATTAGTATTATTATTGGCCTACTTTTTTCGATTCAAGCCAGTGCCTCCCCAATTAAAAACATTGAGCTTTCAGGGCTTGATATTATCCCAAATAGCACTGTCTTAAGCTATCTCCCTGTTAGTGCTGGAGACGAAATCACTAGTGAAACTTCTGACCAGATTATTAAAACACTGTTCGCTACTGGCTTTTTTAGCGATGTCGTGGTCTCTATCGAAAGCAATACGGTTTATGTTGCTCTTGTCGAAAATGCACACATTAAATATATTGACGTACTTAACTATTCAGATGAAGTACTAAACAGCAGCACCGTTAATTCCACATTAGACGCTTTTGGCCTCAGCTCTGGCGAAATCTACAACAAGAGAGGCCTTTTTGAGACAATATCTGCATTCAAAGCAATGTATATCGCCGAAGGTTTTTACAACATTGAAATTGAGCAAAATATTGACTTAGACCTTCAAAATAGAATTGGTATCGAGCTTGTTATCACAGAAGGAAAAAGAGCAAAAATTAGCTCAATGAACATCAATGGCTCTGTTGTCTACCCTGAAGACAAGCTATTGGATTTATTTGATATCGGTGTTGCTGATAATTTTATTGTCAACTTCTTTACTGACAAAGATCGCTATACGGATAAAGCACTTAACAAGGGTCTAGAAAAATTGCGCGGTCTTTACTCAAATAATGGCTACCTTGATTTTGCAGTTAGCAGTGTTAACACCAGCTTGTCTGACGATAAAGAGTCTATTAATATTGCAATAGAAGTAACTGAAGGCGTTCAATATACTCTAGGAAATCTTACTTTTAGTGGTAATTTAGGTAATCAGTCAGCCGATGATTTGCTTGCGTTATTCTCACTCAATTCGGGTGCGATTTTTGATAGGCAGCAACTGATTAATGGCATTCAAAAAATTAACTACTTATATGCTGATCAAGGCTATGCGCATGTCGATGTTAACCCTATAACTGAAGAAGATTCAGCGTCAAGCAGCATTCATATTAATGTGAACATCACATTAAATAAAAAAGCCTATATCAACAGAATCACTATCACTGGCAACACCAGAACCCAGGATGGGGTTATTCGTCGAGAAATAGGACTTTCTGAGGGTGGCCTTTATTCAGCCAGCGTCATTAGTGAGTCCCTTAATAAGCTCAGAAGACTTGGATTCTTTTCTAATGTTACTTTGCAAACCTCAAGACTTGCGGACACGCCTGATAAAATTGATTTACACTTTGTAGTGCAAGAAACTAAAACTGGCGCACTCAGTGCAGGGTTGTCGCATAGCCAAAACTTTGGAATGTCTTTCACTGCCGGCATCAGAGAAAAAAACTTCCTCGGCTCTGGCAACACACTCAACGCCGAACTGCAATACTCAGAAACCTATAAAAAGCTTAGTTTTTACTTTGAGAACCCCTACTTCAATAATGAAAAACACAGCATTAATTACGGCGTGTTTGTGAGTTCAATTGATGACAACCAAGTTTCTCAAGACTTTTATCAAATTGACTCTAAAGGATTTAGTTTTGGC
>JBBWVR010000025.1:0-1822 GCA_050256315.1 Gammaproteobacteria bacterium
CTTGCATTTTTCCCTCAGTTTGTTGATGTAAGTTACGATAATTCAATTTTGGCATTTTTAATACTTGGCACAATATTCATTTTTAATGCTACTTTGTGGAGTGTTTTTGTTGCTTGGTCGGCATCGAGTGTTGCCAAAAAATTGAGTGTGAATTCAACGCTGGGAAAAGTGCTAAAGAGTTTGATGGCGATTATTTTTATCGGATTTGGCGTGAGATTAGCGCTTAGCATAACCAGTTAAGGCGGTGGCATAATTATGGAATTGGCAAATTACACATTGGAAGTTCTAGGATTTTTATTTGTCATCGGCATACTCGCTGGATTTTTAGACACTTTGGCCGGTGGTGGTGGGCTACTTGCAATACCAGCATTGATGATGAGTGGTATGCCGCCAATTTTGGTACTAGGCACCAATAAACTACAAGCAAGTTTTGGTATAGGCGTAGCAACTTTATTGTTGTTTAAGAAGAAAAAATTTGACTGGCAAGAGATAAAAATCTTAGTGCGTGCCACGTTTATTGGGTCGGCGATTGGTGCGGTCATTGTGCAATTTATTGATACAGAGGTTTTATCCTTTGTGATTCCTGTCGTTTTAGGTTTTATCGCTCTGTATTTTATTATTTCACCAGAAGTGAAGAGCAAGCGTGAGTCGCATGGTGTGCAGCGCAACTATCAAAACGTCATTCTGCCAATAATCGGTGGTTATGATGGTATGTTTGGGCCGGGTACGGGTTCGTTTTATGTGTTGACCGGTGTTGCTTTTAAACGACTTGATTTGATTAAATCTTCCATAGTAGCAAAGCCACTCAACCTTGCTTCTAATGTCGCCTCTCTAATCGTTTTTCTGAGTTTCGGTCATGTTGTTTGGATGGTTGGCTTTCTGATGATGGGCGGCCAAGTGATTGGCGCCTCGTTGGGTGCGCATTATTTGGTAAGGGTCAACCCCAAAGTCATCCGACTGCTGGTTGTTGTTATGTCTCTTACAATGTTGGCTAGATACAGCTACTCAATGGGGTGGCTCAATTAAGGTTTTTATCGATTGTTGCTAATATATTAAAGACAATACCCATACCCGTTAGAGTGGCTATTTTGGCAAAAAAGGTAAATTGATGAAAGATACGCTTATAAAAAAATGGCGAGATCACGGGCTTATTAATGACAAAAAAGTACTTGAGGCCTTTGCTGCGACCCCTAGAGAGCAATTTGTGCCCGCTCATTTAAAATCTGAAGCCTACTGTGATGCACCGTTAAGAGTTGGTTTCGGACAAACAATCTCTCAACCTTTTACAGTATTGGTGATGATCGAGCTTTTAAGCCTGAATAAAACAGACAAGGTCTTGGAAGTTGGCGCGGGCAGCGGCTATGGAGCAGCAATAATAAGTCAATTGTCCAATCAAGTTTTTGCTACGGAAATTATTCCTCAATTGGTGAAACAAGCGCAAGAGAACTTAGCCAAAGCGAAAATAGATAATGTTACGGTCGTGCAGTGTGATGGTTCTCAGGGTTATGCCTCGGAAGCCCCTTATGACAAGATTATTGTCTCTGCTGCTTGCAGTGAAATTCCTCAGGCCTTAGTCGAGCAATTGACGGAGGGTGGTATTATTGTTGCCCCTGTTGGTGGTCGAACCACTCAAGTGATGACTCGAGGTATTAGGGTTGGCCAGGCATTAAATGAAAGTCGTTTTGGCAACTATATTTTTGTACCATTGACAGGAAAGTTTGGCCTACAAAGGGACTAAACAGTATTTTCTTTAGAATTTGCATGAAGATCTATTACCTAATGCTCGTGTATTTCAGGGATTTAATCAGTTTTTTTTCGCGAT
>JBBWVR010000026.1:0-2452 GCA_050256315.1 Gammaproteobacteria bacterium
ACAATATTTGGTCGAAAGCGATCCATCGTCACTGCTGATGCGCCATTTAATGCAAGGCTTGTATTCAGATAATCAAGACTTACACTTGAGGTGATTAAATACGGAAACTGATCAGAAAAGGCACTTTGGGCTTTTTCAGAATTCAAATATTCATCTGGAACTGCTCGCCTCTCATCTGGAGAAAATCTAATCAACCTTAAGGCTGACCCTTTATATTTACCCAAATGACGAGTAAGCCAAATAGATGCCTCTTCTCCCTCATCATACGCCTCACAGCGATCTTGCCAAACTGTTGCTTTCACCAATTTTTTTCGAGAAAAATCCAACGAAATAACCAAAGGCTCAAAATCTAAACAATGGAGTGTGAGTTTAGTCGAATCAATTTCCACTCCAATTGTTGCCATGGATTCAATTTGACGCTGAGTAATAAAATGATATTGATTATCGGTGATCATCCACTCTCTGTCATGTTGAAAGCCATTAAGTCCAACTCGAGCCTTCTGAAGCGAAATACCTGAAAGAGATTTAACAGGGTAAATATACAAATGACTAATATTAATCATTAATCAGCTTCCTCTATCACTTAGCCACTGCCTGTAATTTGGGATATGTCTATAAAGTATCAATACAAACAGGAAAATAGTTGCTGTTAGAAAATAGTTGTAATCTAAGTCTAGTAGTGGTGAATACCACTGCGGCTGGTAATGATACGTCCAAACAGTAAAAATCGGAAACACGATGGTGCCAGCAGTAGAGGCAATAAATGGCGTCTTATTTGAGAAGAAAAAACCAATACCGTACACCACCAAGGAAACCAATATTGCAACGGGTGACAAGATAAGCATTACCCCTGCACTGGTGGCAACACACTTTCCGCCCCTAAATTTTAAGAAAATTGGATAGGCGTGGCCGATGACCGAACATAAGCCAACAACAATCATCAGGTTGTCTGCTAAATTAAGCCAATACTTGGCAAGGATAATGGCAAGAGCGCCTTTACTAACATCAAAGAACAAAGCCAATACACCCGGAATTTTGCCAGCCGATCTGATGGTATTAACCGCACCAACATTGCCACTACCTTTGGTTCGTATATCCACCCCCCACAAATTACCAAAAAGCAACGAAAACGGAACAGAGCCCAAAAGATAACTAAACAGTACAATCAAAACAAACTCAATATTAAAAGTCATTTATCGAAGCCTTCTCTAATAATAATCCTAGTCGCTTTACTTCTTTCATAGGCATACCGTCATAACAAGGAAGATAAATCATTGACTTGATTAATTGTACTGCCTTAGATGCAGTATACATACTTTTTTGAGGCACATCTTCGACTGCAATTAAGCTTTGTCGGTTAGTGGCATCAAAGCCATTTTCTCTAAGCAATGCAATCAAGCCATCAACCTTTTCCACTTTATTAACAAGAATAGGAAACACCCAATAAATATGACTTGAAGCGCCATCGCCCGGACAACTGTAATATTTACTGGCGAAGCTGTAGAGCATTTTTCCGCGCTCAATTTGCGCCTGATAGCGCTGTAAATGGTTATTCTCAAAGCGCCTTTTCATCACTGCCAATAAAGGTGCGCAGGGTCTTTTTCTAATATTTTGAAAAAAGCCATCGCCAGCAAAGCCTTTAGACCATTTATACAGTAGCTCGTCGTAGTCAATATTAAACAACTTGCAGTATTTAACAAGCGCGCCAAATGAGAAACTCAGAGTGAGTGTTTTCAGAGAAGTGTATTTAAGGATTTTTTTAAAATAACTCGACGTGCTTTGAACAGGGTAAGCCTTGTAGGCCTTAATCATTAACGCTCTTGCTGTCGTATCTTGGATTTGTAGAATTGCCCCACCGAGAGCTGTAGCCGTTTTGATTGTGCCAAAACTGTACATCGATACATCACTCAACGCATTGGCCTTACAACTGTCGGCACCATAAGCCTGAGCAAAGTCTTCAATCAACAAAAGGTTTTGATTTTTGACCGCACTGGCAATATCGTCAATCGGACTATGGGTGCCAAATAAATGCGTAACAATCACCACGCAAGTGTTATCGTTAATTAGCGCCTTAACGGATTTTGCACTTGGCAGAGCAGTGTGCTCATCTATTTCGAGGGGAGTAGCAACCAAGCCATGCTCTTCTATGATGTCAATCATATCTGGAATAGTGAGAGCTGAAATTAGCACTTCAGACCCTTTTTCATAGTTCAATGTTTTGAGCAATAAATCAAAGCCCGTTCTTACCGAAAGACAGCTGAATGTCGACTGACTGTCCCACTGTGTATTGATCGCTTCTATGGTTTTTCCAGAATTGGGCGGAACAATGCACTTACCCATGCCAAATAAGAGGTTTGAATATGAGATATCTATGCGTTTTCTAATCCACATAACTTACCGGTAGTAACGATTGCAACATAAGGCTCATTATAGATTTTACATAAGACTTATA